>CBIHPU010000339.1:0-4776 GCA_966211935.1 uncultured bacterium
AAGCCTATTCCAATACCGGCGACTTCAAAAACGCGACATTGTCTTATGAGCAGTACATCGTTACCAAAGATTCAATTATTAATGAAGAAGTCAGGAACGCGGTGATCAAGAACCAGATGCAATTTGAGTTTGATAAACAATTGCTGGCCGACTCGATTCAGACTGCCGCAAAAGAAAGTTTCTACCGAAAGGAAATTGAAACAAAAGAGAAAGAAGCGGGAATGCAAAGAAAAATACTTTTTGCTTCCGTTGGAGCATTTATTTTAATGCTCGGCCTGGCGTTGGTTATTTACCGCAGCCATCGTCAGAGTAAAAGAGCGGGACAGATCATTTCAATGCAAAAACAAAAAGTTGAAGATCAAAAATTATTTCTTGAGATCAAGAATAAAGAGATCCTTGATTCGATTAATTACGCAAAAAGTATACAGTTAGCTCTATTACCGAATGAAAAAATGCTGAAGGATATGCTGAAGGATTATTTTGTATTCTTTAAGCCGCGGGACATAGTAAGCGGAGATTTCTATTGGGCCGGTGAAAAGAACGGGAAAATTTTTATCGCTGTGGCTGATTGCACCGGTCACGGAGTACCCGGAGCGTTCATGAGCATGCTGGGAATTTCACTCCTGAACGAAATTGTAATTGAAAAAAGCATTGAAGATCCTGCCGCAGTAATGGAAATATTACGCCAGCGTGTACTTATGGCATTAAAACAGGAAGGTAGCGGAAATCAAAATAAAGATGGCATGGACATTAGTCTTTGCCGCATTGACAGAATGAACAGCAATATCGTTTGTTGTTCCGCTGTTTTAAGAATCCTGGTACAGACTCAGGGTGAACTTAAGATAATTCGTGGCGACAAACAACCTATAGGCATGCATGGAGGTACGACCATAAACTATACAAATCATACTATCGATTATAAAAGTGGCGATCTGATTTATATGATGACTGATGGATTTGCCGATCAATTTGGAGGTGAAACCAAAAAAAAATTCAAATTCAAAGCTTTATACCAATTACTAAATCAGAATTCAAATCTATCCGTAAAAGAACAGAAGTCAGTAATTCAGAACACATTTGATTCCTGGAAAGCAGGAGTTGAACAGGTAGACGATGTGTTGGTGATGGGCATACGAATTTAAAAACTTGTCAATCTGTTATTGTAAAACAATTGATTTAACAGAATAAAAAACCGCCAACCATTTTACGGCCAGCGGTTATCTTTATTTAAAAGATCACAAATTATTTAGCTTTTTCTTCTTCTTTCTTTGATTCAGATTTTTTACAGCATGACTTGCTTTCAGCTTTTTTGCAGTCAGCGGCTGACGCAGTTGTACAGCTTTCTTTTTCGCATTTCTTTTTGCAGTCAGAATCTTTCTTGCATTCTTTTTTAGTTTCACATTTTTTCTCACAATTCTTTGGATGACAATTATTGTCCTGTGCAAATGCTGTTAGAGTAAGGAACATTACTGTGCTTGCGGCTAAGATGAACTTTTTCATTTTTTTTGTGTTTTAAAGATTATGATACAAATGTATACCATGAAAATGCAGACACTTGTTATCTGAGAGTTATTGTCTTGTTAACGAGTTGTTAAGGGTTTTACCCTCCCCTCTTAATTGCGTAATTTTGCATATAATGAAAGTGAAAGACACAAAAATATTTCTGCTTCTCTCTTCGCTGGCTTTAATAATTCTATTAGTTATCCAGGTGCAATGGATCTTTAAAACGGCGAAAGTGAAAGAAGAACTTTTTAATGAAAAGGCCAATATGGTTCTTTCAAAAACTGCAGAAGCATTATGCTCTGATAAAGAGACGTGCATGAAAATGGGCGAATGCAATATGAGTGGAGGGAACAAAGAATGCAAACTAATGCTTGGCGATCATGAAGAAGAAAAAATCGATTCTCTGTTGAAATATTATATGTCCTTATATAATTTTCACATTGCTTACTCATTTGAAGTATTAAAACCGGGCACATCAATTGAAGATCATGAGCATCAACATGAAAACGAAGCGAAGAACAGCTATAAAACAAGCCTGGAGGCCATGGCGTTCAACAGTGGACTTGAATTGAATCTTATTTTTCCTGACAAGATGCAGTTTATAAGAAATGAAATGGGAGTTATGTTTCTTTCTTCAGTAATGCTGATCCTGATTATTCTCGTGTTCTTCTGGTTAACCGTACGTTCTTTGTGGGCAGAAAAAATGATCTACAAAAACACAACCGATTTCCTGAATAACATGACGCATGAGTTTAAAACACCGTTAACCAATATTGCGTTGGCGGGAAAGATGATTGGCCGTGAACAAAAAAATGACAACCGGGAAAAAATCCGTGAATATTCTTCCATTATACTCAGCGAAAATGAAAAGCTACAGCACCAGGTAGAGCAAGTTCTCAGTATGGCCGCGCTGGAAAGAGGAGAAATTCCATTGTGCGTTGAAAGAATAGACGTACACTCTATTTTATTGGCGGCTATTAAGTGCATGCGCCTTCAGATCGAATCTGCTGGAGGTGAAATTAAAACGGATTTGCAGGCTGAGAAAACGGAATTAAGCGCTGATAAACACCATTTGTCTAACGCAATTTGCAATCTTGTTGACAACGCGATAAAATATGCGAAAGGAAAACCTGAGATAAGCATAAATACTCTGTCTGACGATAAAACGCTGAATTTAATTGTGCAAGACAAAGGAATTGGCATAGAAAAGAAATACAAAAAGGATATCTTCAATAAATATTTCAGGGTCACTAACGAAAATTTACATGACGTTAAAGGATTTGGACTGGGACTTGCCTACGTTAAAAAAATAATTGAATTGCATAACGGAACCATTGAGGTGGAAAGCGAGCCTGGTAAAGGAACTTCATTTATTATACAACTACCATTAAGCTGATGGCGGAAGAAAAAATAAAAATATTATTAGCCGAAGACGATCTTAATCTTGGGATCCTTTTAATGGATTTTCTTGAATCGGAAGGTTTTGAAGTAAAGCTATGCAAGAACGGAGAACTCGCGTTGAGAGCATTTGAAAGCGATGCTTTTCAATTTTGTGTGCTGGATGTGATGATGCCTGTGATGGACGGGTTTACACTGGCAAAAAAAATAAGAGAGAAAAATCCTCAGGTTCCAATTTTATTTTTGACCGCACGTTCAATGAAAGAGGATAAGGTTAAAGGATTTGAAAGTGGCGCGGATGATTATATAATTAAACCATTCGACGAGGTTGAATTGCTGTATAGAATCAAAGCGATTCTTCGCAGAAGCGGCGAGAATTCATCTAATGAACCCGCAAAATCTTTTCAGATCGGAAAATTTATTTTTGATCCGGCAAATCAATCATTGACTTTAGGAAAAGAGATTAAGAGGATCACGTCAAAAGAAAGCGCCATACTACTTTTTCTTTGTAAAAATCAAAACCGACTTGTAAAACGTGAAGAACTGCTGGAAGCAATATGGGGCAAGAACGATTATTTTCTTGGAAGAAGCATGGATGTTTTTATTACGAAACTAAGAAAGTATCTAAAAGATGATCCGGCAGTAAGCATTGAAAATGTTCATGGCGTGGGATTTCTTTTCAAAACGGAAAAGCTGATCCAGAGATAAGTGATCCTTAACTCTAATATCCGTTACGCTCAACAGGGAGTGAAAAATAAAACGTAGCGCCTTTATTGTAACCAGCAGACTCGGCCCAGATCCTTCCTCCATGCCGCTCAATAATTCTCTTCGCTAAAGCAAGTCCAAGCCCCGTTCCTTCGTATTGCGCGTCTGAATGAAGCCTTTGAAACGCGCCAAATAATTTATCGTAGTATTTCATATCAAATCCAACGCCATTGTCTTTAACGAAATAAATATTGCTGCCGGCGTTGCTGTATCCGCCTATTTCCACTGAAGGACTTTCAATTTTTGAGGAAAATTTAATTGCATTTGAAATCAGGTTAATAAACACCTGCCTGATAAGAGAAGGATCTGCTTTTGTATCCGGAAGTTTTCCAAGATTAATTTTGGTTTTATTGCCGAGATCCTTATTTATCAGGTTAACGATAGTCTGTACAAAATCTGAGAAGTCTATTCCAACCTTTTTCATTGGAGTTTTACTTGCTTTGGAAAAAATCAAAAGATCATCAACAAGTGAAATCATACCTTTTGTGCTTGATTCAATTCTGTTTAGGAGATCTCTTATTTCCAAATCAGCATGTTCTTCGCATTTTTCAAAAAGCAACTCCGTAAAACCATGAATTGATCTTAATGGAGATTTCAGATCATGACTAACACTACCAGCAAAAGACTCAAGTTCCATATTCGCCTTTTCAAGCTCATGAGTCCGTTGAAGTACCTTATCTTCAAGCTCTGCATTTATTTGCTGTATTTCCAGTTCCTTTGATCTTAATTCTGTTACATCGTAACAAACACCCATCATTTTCAATACTTTTCCTTCCGTGTTCAAATACGTCTTGCCTCCACTTTTTACATACCTGATACATACCTGATTGAGCCATCAGACAATATCACCCGCTCACTATTTGCAAAACTTGTTTTTTCATTCAGCGCTTTAAAAATAGAACTACGCGATCTTTCCTTGTCGCCCTCATGCAAATGATTCAAATAAGTTTCAATCGTTATTTCATCCATTGTTTTTTTTAATCCAAATATATTGTACAATTCATCTGACCAGATTACTTTATTTGATTCAGTATCCCACTCCCAATATCCCAACCCAGCTATTTTCTGTGCCTCATCCAATTGCTGCTCGCGAATAAAAGACAGTTCTTT
>CBIHPU010000340.1:0-4767 GCA_966211935.1 uncultured bacterium
TTATCAGCTTACCTTTTTTTTCAAGACAAGTATGACGGACAATATTCAGCAATTCCAATTCAGCGTCTATTTCTTTTTCATGCAAGCGATCCCCGTAGGTTGATTCTGTTATAATATAATCTGCCTGAGGAAAAACATCAGGCGATCTCAACAGTAAATCATCGTACCTGCCAACATCTCCTGTGTAAGTAAGGTGAATTTTTTTTCCGTTATCAAACAAGGTGAGATTAATGGTTGCAGCGCCCAACAGGTGTCCCGCTTCAGTAAAAAGTAATTCTACTTCTTCACTCAATCTGAACGGCGCGTTGAATGGAATAGCTTTAAAAAGTTTAAGCGAATCGGTTGCTTCCTTTACTGTATATAAAGGTTCAAGCGCGGATAAGTTGTCTTTAGCTCTTTTTTTATTGATGTATTGTATGTCGCCTTCCTGAATATTAGCTGAATCAAGCAAAAGCGCCTCACAAACATCCATTGTTTCTTCTGTACAATAAACTTTCCCTCTGAATCCTTTTTTATAAAAGAGTGGAATAAGTCCAGAGTGATCGATGTGCGCGTGGGACAGGATGATGGCTTCAATTTCAGGAGGATTAACGGGTGGATGTGAATTCAAAAAAAAACTTTCACTTGCTTTACCCTGGTACATGCCGCAATCAAGTAGATACTTTCTTCCCTTGCTTGTTAGAAGCAGGTGTTTGCTGCCTGTAACCTGATCGGTTGCTCCAAGAAATTTTAATTGCATAAAAGATATTCAACTATTCCTCCACTATTTCGAATTCAACCCTGCGGTTCTTTGCTTTTCCTTCTTCCGTGTCATTGGACGCGACAAAAGACTGACTGCCGAAACCTTTAAACATCATTCTGTTCTGCACTCCTTTCTGTATGAGGTATTCAAAAACCATTCTTGCCCTTTGTTCGCTTAATTTCTGATTTTTTAATTTGCCACCCGTGTTATCGGAATATCCGTTAATTTGAATCACGATATGAGGATGTTTGAAAAGAAACTGCGCAAGGCGATTAAGCTCGGTATAACTTTCGGGAGTGATATACGAATGTCCCTTTTCAAACGTAATATTTGGAAGCTGAATTTTCTCTCCTTTTTTAATATCCTGTTTTACTTCGAGCGCTTTTGTGGTGTCTTCAATATAACTCTTCACCCATTCTGTCGCAATTTCATCTTCACGCTTTATCCATTTTACAGAAATATCATCAACAAAATAATAAGCTTCTTTAAAACCAAATTTAAAAACATTCAAACGCTGCATGTCTTTATTTACATTCAGAGAAAAATTTCCGATCGTTATGAATTTCTCTCCACCATCAGCCTGATAAGTTCCGCTGATCTTTATCCAATTATATCCATTGATTAACGAAGTTTCTTTTTTACAGACGGTGTCAATTACGTTAGTCTTTGTAACGGCCAGTGGCCCCTGGTATCCCCCTTTAGAGAAAAAAATACCAAACGATTTCAGTGTCGCGTTGCTCCAGAATGCGAGCCGGATGTAAAATTCCACCTCATATTTTTGCCCGCGGCGCAACGGTTCGGCCAGTTTAACCTGCAGAAACTCTTTGTATTTTTTCTGAAAGCGCAAACCCGCGTAGCTGTTTCCGGTTCTTGCTCCTTTAAAACGGCTGGTGTCGTTGGCTAAAGGCTCCTGATAATAATCAACACTGGCAATGCCTTTCCAGGGAATAGCTGCTTTGATGTTGCCGCTTTTCTTCTTAAAATTCTCAAAACTGTAATTAGGGACGAAGTTTTTGTCGACAACAGTCTGGGCAACAGAAAGTTGAATGAAAAACGTTAAAATCAGGGAATATTTATTCAGTACTTTGATAATGACTAATTTACCAGTATAACGACAAATTTACGTCAAAGGCATTTTAATTAATTTTTTTGTTATGAACAGGATTAAACGCAGAAAAAGTTCTATATTTGCACTCCGTTTTTTACGGAACAAAATTAATTAGAAATGGCAAACCACAAATCTGCAATAAAAAGGATTCGTTCCAATGACGCAAAGCGTATTCATAATCGTTACTATGCGAAATCTACGCGTACAGTTTTAAAAGAAATAAAGGCTACAACAAATAAAGCTGAAGCTGAAAAACTTCTTCCGAAAGTTTCTTCTATGCTTGACAAACTTGCCAAGAAGAGCATAATTCATAAAAATAAAGCTTCTAACATTAAGAGCAAGTTATCTAAGCATATCAATACGCTTAAATAATCTCTTCATTCAATATTCGGAACCTTCCTGCAAAACAGGGAGGTTTTTTTATTTACTAAATTCACAAAAAGCAAAACGCCCACAAATCTGTGGGCGTTCCATATAAATATCTAAAATCTTATTTCACTCCTTCTTCACATTCATTTATGATCTGGTCGGCTTTGAATTTTGTAAGATCAAAAGCGAAAGTTTTATCAGGCATTTCTATGTTAGGAGTAAATTTCTTTATCTCATAGGTCCATACGCCTCCGTCCTTCATCATCAGCTTCAGTGTTTTAATTTGCTTTTTAGTTTTATCTACATACAATTTTATTGTATGATATTTTTTCTTTTCCGGTTTTACGGTTGGATACAGATTGATCACCTGTAAAACTGTACCGGTGGCGCTTTTTTCTTCCTTCTCAAACATGTACTTGAATCCTTTTTCATACATGGTAAAGATCTGGGTCGGATCAAGCATGTCCTCGCTGTTAGGCTCAAAGCACTTTATAGAAACCTCACCCGCGTCCTTATTGTGGTTGTACACGAGCTTTCCGTCACCAACAATGATATTTCCTGGAATTTCAAGTACAAATTTGCTTCCCTTTACTTTTATTTTTCCGTCCTGCTTGTTAACCTGCTTCTTGTCTTTATTTACTAAAATGGAAGTATATTCCGCCGTGATCGTCTTATGAGACTTTGTGGTTTTACTCAGATCATCAAGAATAGTTTTGGCCTTAGGGTCATTTTCCTTTGGAGTCTGAGCGACAGAAAAATTGAAAAGAAGAAGAGCCGCGATAGTTGAAAAGACGAATCTCATACAGAAATTATTGGTTGTTGTTCAGGTTATTCAAAAACTGTTCCAAAGATACCAAATCCTTTACAAGTACCTCCCTGGCCTTTGAACCTTCAAACTTACCAATGATACCGGCTGCTTCAAGCTGATCCACTATCCTCCCCGCCCTGTTGTAGCCCAGTTTTAACTTTCTTTGCAATAAGGAAGCTGATCCCTGCTGATGCTGAACAACAATTCTTGCAGCGTCATCAAACATCTTATCGCGCTCCGCCAGGTCTATTTCTTTCACATCTGCATTCTCATCAACAAATTCCGGAAGCAAATGAGCATCGGGATATGCACGCTGAGATCCAATAAAATCAGTAATTCTTTCCACCTCAGGAGTATCCACAAACGCACACTGAATCCTGATCAGGTCACTGCCGGTTGATAAAAGCATATCTCCGCGACCTATTAACTGATCCGCACCACCAGTATCGAGAATTGTGCGTGAATCAATTTTTGATGTAACACGGAATGCAATTCGGGCCGGGAAATTGGCCTTTATAATACCTGTGATAATGTTAACTGAAGGACGCTGGGTTGCAATGATAAGGTGAATTCCAATTGCACGCGCAAGCTGAGCGATGCGTGCAATCGGCATCTCCACCTCTTTACCTGCTGTCATGATAAGGTCGGCGAACTCATCTATCACCACAACTATATACGGCAAATATTTGTGTCCGAGCTCGGGATTCAATTTCCGCGCGGTGAATTTTGTATTGTATTCTTTAATATTCTTCACCTGCGCGTCCTTCAGCAATTCATAACGATTATCCATTTCAATACACAAAGAATTGAGCGTATGCACAACCTTAGTTGTATCTGTAATGATCGCTTCTTCTGAATTTGGAAGTTTTGCAAGAAAATGTCTTTCAATCTTGTTGAACAATGTAAGTTCCACTTTCTTTGGGTCGACAAGCACAAATTTTATCTGTGCAGGATGCTTTTTATATAGAAGAGAAACAAGAATCGCGTTCAAGCCTACAGATTTACCCTGACCTGTTGCACCCGCCATAAGAAGGTGAGGCATTTTTGCCAGATCAGCAATGTAAGTTTCGTTAGCAATGGTTTTACCAAGAGCAACCGGCAGATCGAAATTTGAATTCTGAAATTTTTCTGATGCCAGGATGTTTTTCATTGGCACCATTTCAGCGTGCAGGTTTGGAACTTCAATTCCTATTGTTCCTTTACCCGGAATTGGCGCGATGATACGAATACCCAATGCAGAAAGACTGAGTGCGATATCATCTTCAAGGTTTTTAATTTTAGAAATACGCACGCCGGCGGCCGGAACAATTTCATACAATGTAACAGTTGGACCGGGAGTTACTTTAATTTTCTCAATCTCTATTCCGTAATTTTTTAAGGTAGCAACAATTTTATCGTTGTTGGCAGCAAATTCTTCCTGCGTGATCTTTACTTCCGTTTTTCCATAATCATTCAGCAATTCTATTGTTGGAAACTGATATGATCCCAATTCAAGTGTAGGGTCAAATTCACCGAAAGCTTCAACAAGTTTTTTCGATTTGGCTTCAATATCTTCGTCATTCAGCAAAACTTCATCCTCTTTCACTTCCGCCAACGTAACTTGAATTTCTCCATTGGTTTTTACCTGCGTTTCTGCCGGAATCTCATTCTTCTGTTCTTCTATCAGCTCCTCTAAAGCTGGAGTAAATTCAACAACGTTATTCTTAGCTTCGTCAACCGGCATTACAACTTCATTCACAG
>CBIHPU010000341.1:0-4760 GCA_966211935.1 uncultured bacterium
CAGGCTACCGCCAGAAGAAAAAAAGCAACGAGATCATAACGCGGCAAAACGCCGAAGTACACGCGCAAAAAGAAATAATAGAAGTAAAGCAAAAAGAAATTCTTGATTCTATTAATTACGCGAAGCGTTTGCAGGAAGCGATTCTTCCAAATACTGATCTGATAAAAAAATATTTTCCCGAATCGTTTCTTCTATATCTGCCGAAAGATATTGTAGCCGGTGATTTTTACTGGTTCGAAACAACGGCGGGTTCCGGGCAGGGTGTTTCAAATATATTCATCGCCGCCTGCGATTGCACTGGACACGGAGTTCCCGGCGCCATTGTCAGCATCGTTTGTTCCAACGCGTTGAACGCCGCGGTAAAAGAATTTCATCTCACTGATCCAGGAGAAATTCTGGATAAAGTGCGTGAGCTCATTCTTGAAACATTTGAAAAAAGCGACAAAGATGTAAAGGACGGAATGGATATAAGTTTACTTAGCATTGAAACAACCCCAAACATCGAACATCAAACATCAAACCTCATCCGCTGGGCAGGCGCAAACAATCCGATGTGGTATACTGACGAAGATGAATTATATGCTGTCGGCGCGCACAAACAACCCATTGGCAAAACAGACGATCCAACAAATTTTCCTACGCACGAAATTCACCTCAAAGACAAAGGATGGTGTTACCTCTTTACGGATGGATATGCAGACCAATTTGGCGGGCCGAAAGGAAAAAAGTTTAAATACAAAAACCTTCAGCAATTGCTTTTAGCAAATAAAAATGAAAAACCAGAGGTGCAGCAGGCAATGTTAAACAAAGCGTTTAATGACTGGAAAGGAAGCCTGGAACAGATTGATGATGTTTGTATTTTGGGAATCCGCGTTTAACAGATTGTTATTTACCTGATACTTCAGGCAATAATTTTAATCAACCCTTCCCGTAAAACCGTATTTCCTCTGTAAATTTACCATCCCTGAAAAAAAGTGATCAGCAGAGAAACCATAGACAAGATTATTGACGCCGCCCGCATTGAAGAAGTGGTGGGTGATTTTGTTACGCTCAAAAGACGTGGGGCAAATCTTCTGGGTCTCTGTCCTTTTCACAGTGAAAAAACTCCTTCATTCACTGTTTCTCCTGCAAAAGGCATTTACAAATGCTTTGGTTGCGGCGCGGCTGGCAACAGCGTAAACTTTATAATGCAACATGAAAGTCTCTCTTATCCGGAAGGACTGAAATATCTTGCTAAAAAATACGCTATACCGGTAGAAGAAAAAGAAGTAACACCAGAAGAAAAAGCGCAGCAGACTGAGCGTGAAAGTTTATTCATCACGGCATCTTACGGTCAAAAATATTTTACGGATAACATGAACAACACCGACGAAGGAAAATCGGTTGGTTTAGGTTATTTCAAGGAGCGCGGATTCAGACAAGACATCATTGAAAAGTTTTTACTTGGATATTCTTCAGAAGACAGAAGAGCTTTTTCAGAAGCTGCTATAAAAGCGGGGTACAAACCGGAGTACCTTGTAAAAACAGGATTGAGTTTAATCTCAGAGAGAAATTATACAGAGGGACAGGAATTAAAAGCAGAACATCTTTTTGATCGCTATAGCGGAAGAGTGATCTTTCCAATTCATAATGTAAGCGGAAGAGTAATTGGTTTTGGAGGAAGGATACTGAACAATGATAAAAAACTCGCGAAATACATCAACTCTCCGCAGACCGACATTTATGATAAGAGCAAGGTTCTTTACGGATTGTATTATGCCAAAAAGAGCATAACCCAGGAGGACAATTGCTTTTTGGTGGAAGGATATACAGATGTGATCTCCATGCATCAGGCGGGAATAGAAAATGTTGTCGCTTCATCCGGAACTTCACTCACTGTTGATCAGATCAGGCTTATTCATCGTTTTACCAATAACATTACGATACTTTATGATGGTGACTGGGCGGGAATAAAAGCAAGCTTTCGTGGAATTGATCTGATACTTGAGCAGGGAATGAATGTGCGTGTTCTTCTTTTTCCTGACAATGAAGATCCGGATTCTTATTCGCGCAAAGTAAGCACGGAAGAACTTAAGGATTTTATAAAGAAAAATTCCACAGACTTTATTCGTTTCAAAACCAACCTGCTTTATGAAGAAGCGAAGAACGATCCGATAAAAAAGGCGCAGTTAATTAAAGATATTGTAGAGAGCGTCGCGTTAATTCCTGACGCAATAAACAGGAGCGTTTATGTGAAGGAGTGTTGCCGCATTCTTGAGATGGATGAGCAGATGCTTGGGCTGGAAGTGAATAAGATCAGGTTGAGGAAGAATGAGAAAGCTTCAACTAAAAAAGAGGATCATTATAATGATACGGCTCAAACTTCCAGCGCAGTTGTTGAGGTTCAGGAAACAATTGAAGAACAGGAGCAAAAACTTTCAGAACGCATCTCGGAAAGCCAGGAAGCTTATATACTTCGTTTATTGTTGCAATATGGAAATCACGTAATAGATATTGAAGGAGAAGATGATGAAAAGAATACTTACGAGATGGAAGTTACCGTTGCGGAATATGTTTTTTATGAATTGAAGCGCGATGAAATATCTTTTCTGAATCCTGTTTTTTCTTTGTTCGCGGATGAGTTTCTGCATCAGTTATTGGAAGGAACAATTCCTGATCAGAAATATTTTATACATCATTCAAACCCCGCGGTCTCTCAGGTTGCAATCAATCTTGTTTCCAATGATTATAAACTGAGCGATAACTGGAGTAAATTCGGAATACTGATAGAAGAAGAAAAACACCTGCTGAAAAAATCTGTCCAGCATGCATTGTTCAGCCTGAAGGAAAAACGATTGATGGAAATGATCACGCGCAGGCAGGAAGAATTAAAAACCATCACTTCACACGAGGACCTGGAACTTGCGTTGTATGAACTGAAACATTTGCAGGTGATGAAGGCAAGAGTAAACAAGCTGTTGGGAAGGACGATTGTGAAATAACAGTAAACTCCTGTTCGACCTATTCAGGTCGGTGTCATTCATTTTTGTTAACGGTTATAAATGTATGATCCCTCCGGGACATTAAACACAAAGATGTATTCCTCACTGTTCTCCGCGAACTCCGCATCCTTTGCACCTCCGCGTGAAACTTTTATTGTTACAGAAAAGTTACACTCAAATCGAAAGGAAACGCACCAAATAAAAAAACCGCAAACATTTTAATGTCTGCGGCTCTTTGAAAGAAAATTTTGTTCTTAAAAATCAGTTTTGATCTCTTCAGACGCCACCATTATTCCATTCGCGAAAAAGGCTTTGTTACGGCTTAATTTTGTGATAGTATAAGTGTCTACTTCACCTGCCACCAACTCAACACTCAATAGTTCTGATACTCCAGTGGTACCATCAGCCTTCATGAAAACGCAAATGTCACCAACCTGAAGCATACTCACTTTTTCCAATTTCAGGTACGACATGGAATGCTTAGGATCGAGTGACGCCCATCCCTTTCCTTTCACCCAAACAGGATGATCGTCGGTAATGTTCACCTGCGCGGTTTCAAAGTTTAACGTCACAATATTATCATGTTTTACTTTTTTCATTTCAAGAACAATCGCGGATTCAGTTTTACCTGTTTCTGAATTGTATGTCATCACTATGTCACCACTTTTTACACGTTTAATTTCAGATGTACCGCCGTTGTGCATTGCAATCTTCGTTTCACCGGTCAGGCAGAAATTATTATGAACCCCGCCACGGTGACCGCGACCTGACTTACATGAAAACCCAACAATTCCTGCCAGAATAAGGGCGATAACAGTGATTTTTTTCATGATTGAAAATTTTTGTATTTAGTAAATATAGAGAAGTTTACCGCAAGTAAAAAACAAAACCAGAGGGGTGCCACCCTCCCAGTAAAATTGTCCGCGGTCAGATGATTACTTTATTAACCACGAAGACACAGAGTTAAGCTGCGCAGAGCAACACGGAGCTTTTTAGCCACAGATTTTAAGGATTAGCTCAAATTATTTTTATCAGTGACTCCCCGGTTTTTTTAGCCGCAAATTCCGCGAATCAACGCAAATTTACACGGAGTTTTCAAGCCACAGATTTCAAGGATTTGCTCAGATTATTCTCATTCCTGACTCTGAGGTTTTTCAGCCGCAAATTCCGCGAATCAACGCAGATTAATTTTTCTCCTTAACTCCGTAGTTTTTTTAGCCACAGATTTTCAGGATTGGCTCAGATTATTTTATTTGCGTTGATCCGCGTTATTCGGGGCCCCAAATAGGCCACAGATTTTGCAGATTCTTTTATCTGTGTTGATCTGCGTTATCTATGGCTATATTATGATCTCAGATTCAGTCACAGATTCTTGGGATTTGCACAGATTCTTTTTATTCCTGACTCTGAGGTTTTTCCAGTCGCAAATTCCGAGAATAAACGCGGATTAATTTTTCTACTTACCTCCATAGTTTTTTTAGCCACAGATTTTAAGGATTTGCACAGATTGTTTTTATTATTTGCGTTTATCTGCGCTATTCGCGGCCACAAAGAGGCCACATATTTTGCAGATTCTTTTATCTGTGTTGATCTGCGCAATCTGCGGCCAAAACGAGAAGCTACAAGATTTCACAGATTCACTTTTATTGTTTTTTTCCATGACTCTGCGATTTTTCAGCCGCGAATTCCGCGAATAAACGCAGATTTACAAGGGAGTTTTCAAGCCACAGATTAAATAGATTTACGCAGATCCGATAGCTATCGGATCATAATCCTGTT
>CBIHPU010000342.1:0-4755 GCA_966211935.1 uncultured bacterium
CGGCATTATTTCTGGTGTTGGTATTGTAATTGATAAAAGCTGCAAGTCCACCACCAACCAATATAAGGCAGCTGAACAAAACAAGTTTTTTTGCCCTGTTAGAGAGTATGTCTTTACGCTGCAGGCCCAGTGAGTCAAGTGATTTTTCGGTCTCAGCCCACTGCGCCTCGTCGAAGCCAACCTCGTACCGCTCAAAAACGGCCCTCAGGTTCGCTTCATTCAGATTGTATGTGATGTTTTTATTCATGGGGTGATAGTTTAAACTGCTGCGGATTGAACGTGCTGGAGATTTTTGTAGAAAGCTGTTTTCGCTTTAGCAAGATTATACCGGCATGTTTCGGTACTGACTTCTAAAAGTCTTGCCGTTTCCTCCAGATTATACGATTCAATTACATTTAGGTTATAAACTGCCCTGAAAGATGGAGGAAGCATTTGTAGCGCTTTGATATAGTGGGTCGCTGTTAAAGACTTCTCATTGGGTTCAAATTGCTGGTGAAACAGATCAAATTCCGCAGGAGATTCATTACCCGATGCGCGGACCGTGGTGGTTACATAATATTCCTGTTTAAATTCACGCAGGTAATTCACAGCCGACACCGCCATCTTGCGAGTCATCCAGCTGTTAAAATTCTGACCTTCCCTGTACTCTGAAATTTCATTGCAAAGGTGACTGAAACCCTTGACCAGCATGTCTTTCGCCTGATCCTTGTTTTTCGCGTAGCGCATGCACAGACCCATTAGTCTTCCATAGTTCGTCTCGAACAACTGCCGCTGCGCGCCTCTATCATTTCTCTGGCAGTTTTGTATTAAAGTAATATCGGTCATGACTCAAATTTCATCCTAATTTTACGAACAATGTATCAACATGGTTTCGATATAGACGAAAGTTTTTAAGATATTAATGTTAATGTGGGAAAATTTATGAAGGGAGAATTATGTAAAAAGCTTTTTTTCATTCGGAATTAAGGCTTTTTACTTAGAGAAACGCTGCAGCTTTACTTCAGTCAGCTGCAAAGCTCAACTTTGCGCGACTGAAGTGTGGGATTATTTATTGAGGGAAACGCGCTCCTTATGGTTTACTTCGAACTTCTTTTTGTAAAACCATTTTCCAACTTTCAGCTTTCCGCTGATCTCAAGTTGACCCGCTTTTCCATTCATCAGCTTCGTAAGTTCCGCCAGATTCATGTTTTTAAGATTTCCCGTGAGGTAAAAAGTGTGGGCTTTGTCGGATCTTGCACCGATACGAACCTTTTTTTTCAGATAGGCCCGACCGAGTGGAGTCCCAGCATAAGTAACATCGAAATAGGATTTGAAAATATTGAAACCAATGGCGTTCGGATTCTTTATGTTTACCGTGATCTCTCCTTCAATTCCGTCCAGTCCCATTTTGGTGAGTTTAAAATTTTCCGTTCTGCTGACTGTTGGAGCTTCCAGGTTCAACTTGCAGGAAGTGAGGAAAAATATCGCCAGAATGGCCGGAACAAAAAATAATTTATTCATGCGGATATCATTGTTATAAAAACGATCACATGGAATACGCCATCCCGATGATCATTACGGTTTGCAGGCTAATGAATATGGCTATTTCATGTTATTTTTTGCTTAATTCAGCATAATGCTTGTAAAATAACGGAATTGTTTCAATTCCCTTCAGGTAATTAAAGACCCCATAATGTTCATTTGGTGAGTGAATGGCGTCGGAATCCAAACCAAAGCCAAGCAGAACGGAATCCAGGCCGAGTACATCCTTAAACAAAGCAACGATTGGAACGCTTCCACCGCTTCTCGTTGGTATTGGTTTTTTACCGAACGTTGTTTCCATAGCAATGCTCGCCGCTTTGTACGCGGGAGAGCTTGTTGAGGTCACTACCGCGTTCCCGCCATGATGTGGTTTCACTAATACTTTCACAGATTTTGGCGCCAGACGCTCAAAGTGTTCCTGGAACTGTTTCGCGACTTTTAAATGATTCTGGTTTGGAACAAGGCGCATGGAAATTTTCGCAAATGCTTTTGAAGGAATCACTGTTTTCGCTCCTTCACCAATATATCCACCCCAAATTCCATTTACATCCAGTGTAGGACGGATTGAAGTACGCTCAGTTGTCGTGTAGCCTTCTTCACCATGTATTTCACTCAGTCCGATTGAATTTTTAAAGTGATCAACTGTAAACGGAGCCCGGTTCAGTTCTGCTCTTTCTTCTTTCGATAATTCAGCAACATCTTCGTAAAAGCCGGGAATTGTAATATGGTTGTTCTCATCTTTCATTTTCGCGATGATCTCGCAGAGTATATTGATGGGATTTGCAACCGCTCCACCGTATAATCCTGAATGCAAATCGCGGTTTGGCCCGGTCACTTCAACTTCAAGATAACTTAATCCGCGAAGTCCTGTTGTAATGCTTGGAACATCATTCGCAATAATTCCGGTGTCGGAAATAAGAACCACATCCGCTCTCAGTTTCTCTTTGTTTCGCTCACAGAATATTCCCAGATTGTCTGAGCCCACTTCTTCTTCACCTTCAATCATAAATTTCACGTTGCATGGAAGCTGATTGTTGCGGATCATGAACTCGAATGCCTTGATGTGCATGTATACCTGTCCTTTATCATCGCAGGCTCCTCTCGCAAAAATGGCTCCCTCGGGATGAATAGCAGTTTTTTTGATCACAGGTTCAAATGGTCCGGATTCCCACAATTCAATTGGGTCTGGAGGTTGTACATCATAGTGGCCGTACACGAGAACGGTTGGCAGATTCGGATCAATTATTTTTTCTCCGTATACAATGGGAAAACCCGCAGTTGGGCAAAGTTCCACTTTGTCTGCGCCAGACTGGATCAGTTTTTCCTTCACAGCTTCCGCCATATTAAAAACGTCATTTTTAAAAAGCGGATCAGCGCTTACAGAAGGAATTCTTAAAAGTTCAAACAACTCATCAATGAATCGTTGCCTGTTTTCCTTCAGGTAATTCTGAATTGTGGAAAGCTCCAGGTTATTTGCTGCCATATGCTGTGTTTTTTAACGGGCGTAAGATTACGAAATTTTTATGGTTTTTATGCTTTGAACGGAAGGCATTATAAATGTTAAACCATACAGTGATTTTATTGTCATTCGTCAGTAAACAACATAGTTTTTTTAACGCTTTATTTTAAGTAAATTTGTTTTTCACCCCAGCTTGAAAAATAATTATAAAACTCAGTTTTGATGAGAAAAAGATTTTTACTTTCCTGTTCAGGGTTATTTTTGTTTTTTGGCACATCGATCGCTCAGATCACCACTGCCACAACTACCGCGGTTAACGCGGTGCAGAATGTTTTACTCGGTGGTGGCGTAACTGCAACCAATATCACCTATACCGGTTATGTTAACGCCATTGGTACTTTTACAGCAACAACTACAACTAACCTTGGTATTGGAACCGGAGTTTATCTTACTTCGGGCTCTATTTTTCAAACTGATCCAAATAATACCTGGAGTTCAGGGCAAGATGGACCTGCGGGCCCTGCCTCAAATTTCCAGTCTGTAGACCAGTCGCAAACCGGCGGAACCGGGGCGGGTGATGTTAACCTGGATGCAATCTCCTCCGCAATTACTCAGGACGCGGCTGTTCTGGAATTTGATTTCGTCCCACAATCAGACACGATAAAATTCAATTATACATTTGGTTCTGAAGAATACAACGACTTCGTTAATACAGGATTTAACGATGTGTTCGGTTTTTTTCTTACCGGACCAGATCCATCTGGAGGTAATTATACAAATCAAAATGTAGCGATAATCCCGGGTACCACCACAATAGTTTCAATCAACAACGTAAACAATGGCAACAGCGGAACATTGGGAACCGGTCCCTGCACCAACTGCGCCTATTACAGGGATAATTATAATGGAAATGCCGGCATCAATGGAAATTATGATGGATACACAGTTGTGCTGGAGGCAAAGATCGCTGTTGTTTGTGGCGCTAATTATCATATCAAACTGGCGGTAGCAGATGCGGGCGATCATGCATACGACTCGGGCGTTTTCCTGGAAGCAGGATCCTTTACAACAAGCGCTCCAATTGCTGTTACTTCGGAAATTCAATCAAGCAGTAATGATAGTATTCTGTATGAAGGATGTTCTACAGCGGAAATTTATTTCGTTCGTCCCGCTATTCTTTCTACTACAACTGATACTGTCGCTTTTACCATCAGCGGAAGCGCTACAAATGGAGTAGATTATTCTTCTACCAACGATACAATTTATTTTCTTCCGGGCCAGGATACAGTAATTCTTCCTATAAGTGTGTTTAATGACGGAGCTACGGAAGGTCTTGAAAACATAACGATAACACTGACTCAGCAGGTGAACGTTTGCGGATTAATGCAGACCATTACATTCGACATTTACATAAATGATCTTGATCCGATTGTAATGTCTGCGCCCGATACAACAATTTGCGCTGGAACAAACACAACGCTAATTCCAAATTTATCCGGAGGCGCCGGAGGATTTACTTACGGATGGACGTCAGGCGGCAGCACAGTAGGCAGCGATTCGACACTCAGCGTTTCTCCAAACAACTCGCAGGATTACATTGTCAATATCACTGATGTGTGCGGACAAACTTCGCAGGATACATTTAACGTTCAGGTACCGCTTGTAAATTATGTTTCCGCCACCATAGATATTCCGGGTAATGCGGTTGACACTTTACTGACCGAGGGATGCGATTCACTTGTAATAACATTTACGCGTGGCGGAAATAATCCCGG
>CBIHPU010000343.1:0-4754 GCA_966211935.1 uncultured bacterium
TATACCAGCGATTCCGCACATGTTACAAACCTATAGATTTTAGATAGCGAGCGTCTTTCAACATTCTTTTAATTCCTTCTTCAAGAGGAATTAGGTCACGCCCCAGCAACTCACGCATTTTAGAGTTGTCCGGTTGCCTTCTTGTCATATCAGCTTATTTGAGAGGTGGAAGATGAACCAATTTTGAATCGGACCCCGTAATATCTATAACGAGATCAGCCAGTTCTTTAATAGTGACAAGCTTGTCGCTGCCGATATTAATTACATCATTAACTATTTTCCTCTGATAGTGACAGGCAAGACAAGTATCAATTGTATCATCAACGTATGTAAAGGTTCTTGTTTGCGAACCGTCGCCATAAATTGTAATGTTTTTATTTTTGAGCGCGGCCGCAAGAAAACGTGACACAACAAAATCCGTACTTTGATTTGGACCGTATGTATTAAAGAAACGGTAAATAGTATAACTCAAACCAAATTTTTGCTGATAAGATCTGAAAAAACATTCAGCAACATTTTTAACCACAGCATAAGGCACACGGCTATTGAGCGGGGTTCTGTATTCATGCTGCGGCAGTTCAACAGGTTCTCCATACACTTCCGAAGAAGATGAAAAGTAAACGTGCTTTACTCCATTTTGTTTTGAAAGGTTCAATACGTTTTTTATTCCCTCAATATCATTAAGAACTTCAATTGGATTTTCCTGTGTCCGCTGCACACCAACAACCGCCGCGAGATGAAAAACATAATCAATTTCATTTTTATCGAACAATCTTGAGATCTCAGAATAATTATTCACGTCGGTTTTTTCAAAGCTCCAGCGATCTGAAGGTTGCTCCGGAAGTTTTGTGAGAGAACCTGTAAGAAGATTATCAGCAACAATTACAGAATTATTTTCATTGAGAAGCAACTTCCCAACCAGGGCGCTTCCAACATTTCCGGCTCCACCGGTTACCAGTATTTTAGGCATAATTAAGTTTTAATAGCTATTTGATGAACACTGTCAACCCAGGTCTTCAAAGAAATTTTTTCGCTGAGCTCATGGCTGTAATCACCCATCTCTGTCAGTTTATTTTCATTCAACGAAGCAATTTTTTTCATTGTTTCAACGAGATCACTTACGTTATTATTTTTAAATGTAAAACCATTTTTACCATTAACAAGAAATGCTTCGGCGGCGCCTACTTCATTACTTAAAATCATCGGCATACCGGCAGCAGCCATTTCATGCACTACAACTCCCCATGGTTCAAACCTGCTTGGCAAAACAAAAACACCGGCTTGCTTAATTACGTCGTTCAATTCTGAAGGCTGAACAAACCCAAGGTGATTTATTTTGGGATGTTGAACAGGTGCTACCGAACCTGTTCCTGCACACAATAGTTCCCAATCCGGAAATTCTTCATTGAAAATGGAAAACGCATCCCACAATTCTTTCACTCCTTTAAAATCATAATATCTGCCAACATAAAGAAAACGTTTGGGAAAACTTTTAGATTTCCGTTCTTTGAAATCACTGTACATTGCAGACCAGGTTGCTGTATCCGCGCAATAAAAACCGGTAAAGATTTCTGATTGTTTAAATCCCAGCTTAGCCGCAAATTTTTTCTGCGCATTACCCGGAACCCAGGCGAATTGAAATTTGTTTCTGACAAGAAAAGATGAGAACAAGGATGCAATTATTTGTTTTAAAGATCCGCTCCATTTGTTATCGAAACATACTACAGTTTTAATATTCTTCGATGTAAGATGCCTGCAAATATTATTGTAAGTTTTATCAGACCAACCGCTGCATATGACGATGTCTGGAGAGAATTTCAAAACGTCCGTCAGAATCTGATCTTCGGAAAAGGAGTTCTTATCACGGATTTGAAAGTTATAAGATGAGCTGAACTGAAAAGGCGCTTCGTTATTTACAGGGTAGCGAAATA
Organism: uncultured bacterium; assembly: GCA_966211935.1. Taxonomy (GTDB): domain Bacteria; phylum Bacteroidota; class Bacteroidia; order B-17B0; family Aurantibacillaceae; genus AM-1111. The sequence goes on from CBIHPU010000343.1 coordinate 1,932, forward strand.
CTAGTATCTCAGCACCGTGTTTGCTTAATTCCTGAATGCAGGAAAGAATATAACCTGCAAGCTCAGTATAAAGAAAAACCACTTTAAGTTTCACGTCCTAATTTGGGCGATTCAATTTTTTCCGGGAGTGTTCCTTCTTCAAGTTCTTCCGCGTCGTCTTCTTCAGCAGCATCATCACTTCTGACCACAACTCCCTCCTGGTACTTTTTATATAGAAAAAAATATCCAAGCATAAAAAACGGAAAGCCGTTTAAAAAATAATTTCCCTGTCTTAAAAGGTAACCGAAAATGATAATCAGAAATGCCCCCGAATAAATCCAGGTAATATCGGTTTCATCTTCATCATTTCTTTTCAGGAAGAATTTAAAGGGAAAAATTATCCAGAAAAGTAAACCGGCCAATCCCATTTCAGCAAGCGACCGAAAGAATAATGAATTACCATCGAGTGAATTAAAATCAAACCCCTTCTTAATTAAAAAATCATCAGCTTTAGTCAGTGAATATTTTTCGTAGGCAATTGGATAAGAACCAAGACCGGTTCCAAATAACGGATGATCAAGGAAATTACTCCACGCGACATGAGAATTATTATACTGAACAAAGCTGGAACTATTGATGTCATTCAGGGTATATTTATCTTTGGTCCACAGATTTATTGACGCGTCAACCCTGGATGTAAAATCCGGAACGTAAACATAAAGTAAATAAGCTCCTACAATAACGAGAGCAGATAATATAAGGAAATCCAGTAACCGGCCAAGATTGACAGATAGGATTAGTATTGAAAAGAAAATTCCGACATATCCCGTTGATGACGTAGATAAGACAACGCAACCAAGGACAAGCAGGCTGTTTCGAAAAGACAACAGATCAAAGCTTCTTAACAATAAAGAATAACAAGCGACAAAAACTGCGGGTAAAAGCATTAACGCGAATTGGGAAGGTTCAGAGAAAATCGAATTCATCCTGATACCGATGAATGATCCGGGAATTACACCCCATTTGTTGAGCAGCCATCCAAAATTGTAGCCAAATCCAAAACCTACTCTATAGGAAATCACCTGAACTATTCCAATATAGCAACAGATAATAATTCCTTTCAGGTAAACTTTGAACAAGCGTTTAAAATCGTAATCGTAATGGATAAGGACGTAATGGTAAAATGTTATCGAGAGCAGCATTCCAACAAATACCTTAATGAATCCAAAGAACGTGCAATCGCCGGCAAGTACGCTGAATACCGAAGTAAACAAAGGAAGTGCAATAAATTTCAATGATAGGGATTGCCATCCGTAACGTGCAATAAATCCGGGCAGGTACAGGAAAAAAATCAGATAATGCAAATAGCCTTCAAAAGGCTCTTTAAAGAACGTAATGGAACTGACAAGTATTGAAACACCAATCAACGCATCATCAATTGAATCTCTATTCAACTTAAATCCTGCCATTATTCACTTATAACCTGAGTAAATTTCTTTTTTCTTTTAATAAAATATTTCTCAAAAAACCTGTAAGACAAATGAGATATGATTCCCGTCGCAATAAATGAAACAACATAGATTAAAAAATTTGACGCAATTGGAAAATCAGTATAATAAGGGCGTATCAACTTAGTAACGAGAAATAAGAAAATGAGATGATACATGTAGAATCCATAAGAAATCTTTCCAAGGTAATCCAGTAGTCCGATATTCAATTTAAGAATGGAAGCTGGATTGGTGGCGACGTTAAGAATTATTATCAAAAACAAAACTGACAGCGGAAGATGAATTGCATCCTGCAAAATGCTTTCCGTACCCGCAAAGTAAGAGAGAAATCCAAATAAGCCCAATGCGGACAATTGAGCCAACGGACTATAAACTATTTTAAGAAACCGTTCTTTATTATTGAACACCATTACGCCTCCAAACGCACCAATCAACATGCATTCAAATTTACTCATTCCAAAGAATCGCTTGACACCTGTGTATATCACACCTGTTTCTCCAAAATACGGGTACACAAGCACTAACAGCTTTACAGACATATAAACGACTATACTGATTAAGATTATTTGTGAAATATTCCGAAAGCGTTTAACCATAAGAGGCCAGAAAATATAAAACTGTTCTTCAACACCAATGGACCACGCCTGCCCGATGTGCGGAACGGAGGGCATATAAGCATACGCAAGGTTTGGCAGGATAAGAATATATAAAAGGAGATTCTGGTTATAGTTCTGGTTAAATGATACCGGCATCAAAGTAAAAAAATCAAATGCCGGCAGGATAAAAAAACCAAGGGCTACAATCAGATAATATAAAGGCCAGATGCGTAAAATCCGGCGGAGGTAAAATCTTTTAATAGAAATCGTACCGAAACGATCTTTCTCCACGCACAATAAATAAGTAATCAGGAATCCGCTAAGAACAAAAAAGAAATAAACTCCAATTCCGCCAAAGTTAATTCGATCGAACAATTCAAAGTTGTTAGGTAAGCTTAAAAACTTCTTGGTCAGTTCGCAGTGCCCGATAAAAACACTTAACGCGGCAAAAAAACGAAGTGAATTTAATCCTGGAAAATGAACTCTATCGTTTACGTTATCAATCTGCACCGGTAATTTCTTTTAAGCGCAGATACAATCGATCCGCGATCTCATCCCATAAAAAATCACTCTCAATTAAGCGAACAGCCTCTTTTTTCTTTTCTATTAACTGTTGTTGTGATGAAGCGAAAACATCCTGAAAAGCTTTAAACAAATTTTCAAACGAAGGGTCATCAATTAACCATCCGGTTTTATTATTCACCAAAAGTCTTGTTGCACCTGTGTCCGTCGCAATTACG
>CBIHPU010000344.1:0-4753 GCA_966211935.1 uncultured bacterium
TCACAGAAAGCAATACAAAGCCCTGGTGCAAACAGGAGGCAAAGTAACAGTGATCCGGGATTATGATCGTAATGCCTTACTTGATTTTTTCAACGGCACTGAATCAACTGGCTGGTATGGAATAAACATTCATAGAGCAAGACCAAAGGGAGTAACACAGATCGTTGACAAGTGGAGCGCGGGTTGCCAGGTATTTGAAGACGCAGAAGATTTTGACGAATTGATTGAGCTGTGCGAACGACAGCGCATTTACTATGGAAATCGTTTTACCTATACACTTATTGACTTACGCGCGCTTAAACGCACTACACGAAGGTGGATCTTGTATGGAACGGTTGGGACTCTTATCGCGGCGGAAGTAGCACTTTTTTTAATGATGGAAAAATGAAGCTGAATCTTTTAAAGATGGTCATTCCCTTGCATTGCGCACAGCAACTAAAACAAATGGGAATACGACAACAGAGTTTGTTTTACTGGTATGTAGCTGGCGGAAAGAAAATACTATGTGGCCACAGGGAGCTGAATAAATTAATTGAAGGCGAAGAAACCGCAGAGCAACTGGTGGATGAAAATACTTTTTCGGCTTTTACAACAGATGAGCTGTTCCTGATAATGAAAGATCATGCCGAAAAACTTTCAACGCTAAAAACATTGGAATTGGCATTCAAATACAGGGGATACAAGAGTCCCTCTTTTGAACTGGCCGATAATATAAATATTGCCGCCGCGCTGACTGAATTCATTACGGCAATTGAGATGTTCGAAGAAGACAGAAAGAAAAAACACCAGGCCCCTAAAGAGCCTGAAAACAACTTACCAAATGGAAAAGATCATTGAAATCTACCACAACCTTTTTCCGCATATCGGAATGGCGGATTGGTTTTATGCTTTGCTCGGAATGTTACTGCATGGACTTGTAAAAATTAAAAACATTCCTTTCAAAAAGTTTAAGCTGAAAATTTTTCTGGAGGATTTTATGGTCGTGTGGGGAATTGCAGTTCTTTCAGTTTTCATTTGTCTTGGAACGTTGCCAATGATCTTTCCAGGATTCTCCTCGCTGGATTCCGCGCTCATTGGTTACAGTTCTTCCAGCTTTCTACGCGCCCTGTTTAAAACAAGAACAAAATTAATAGCCGATGAATCCGCGAAATAGAAAAAGAAGAAAAAAGCCAACCGACTGGCGATTTGGAATCAGCATCGAAAAGTTCGGCGCGTGGATGAATATTGCAGGATTTATTGTGGGTATCCTGTTTTATTTCCGAATTGAAAGTAAAATAAATGCGCCCACTGTTTTTCACGACCGGCAATCCTACGACAGTTTACTGGTGAACGATACAAAACTAAAGTTGGAAGTAAAGCAACTTAAAATTACCCAGGACAGTCTTATCCGACAGATTCAGCACCAAAAGAGATTCCTCTCGGTAAACGGACAAAAGAAATTCCAACTCCGTCAGCAAATCTATAAAAGCATAAAATCGGACTGGAATGCTCTTTCCGATAAACAGAAAGAGGAATATGTAAATAAAACAATGTCTAACCTAAAACAAAAAGCAAATGCGAAAGTTCCTTAATGCAATTTTTCTTATGATGAGTCTGCTGCTTACAGTACAGATCAAATCGCAGATTAATCAAGTTACGATTCTCGAAAAGAATCAAACCTTCATCAGTCCACAGGAAGATATGGTGGTCATGGATAAATACCTGTACTGTGAATATGATTATACAGTGAGGCAATATGATACGCTAAAAGCGGAACTGGAAAAGTACAACGCCTTTGAAAAGTCGCAGGACAGTATTGTTGATTCCCTGGTCGGCAGTTATGAAAAGCTCATTTTTAAAAAGGACGCTGAAATAACTTCATACGCCCGGAATTATGAAAGCACTAAACAGATTTTGCTAAAAGAAATCACAGCGCGCGAAAAGCTTCAGGTAGAATATTCAAAACTTGAAGAAAAGCGCAGCAAGACTAAACGCTGGCGAAATGTGTTTATGGGAGCAAGTGCGCTTTTAAGCGGAATAATTGTGCTGAGTATTGTGCATTAAATGTAAATGCAAAAAGGAATGCCATGAAGCGATATGAACCAATATCAGGGAAGGCGATAATCAAAATGAAATTGATTCTTCTCTTGTCATACCGGAAATCCGCTTGAAATACATTCATCCAGCTGAAGGCATTCCTGTTTTCAAAGTTGATTCTTCCGCCAAGGCAGAGGAAGCTTTTAGAAAAATCTTTCCTGAAGGAGAACTTGAAATTCAGGAACAATTTATCGCGCTTTACTTGAATCGCGCAAATTTCGTGATAGCCTATTACAGGCACAGTACAGGAGGAATGTCTGGAACTGTTGTTGATGTTCGCCTGGTATTGAACGCAGCAATTAAAGCCGGCGCAAGCGGAATAATACTTTGTCATAATCATCCGAGCGGAAATTCTCAGCCAAGCCATGAAGATATTGTACTGACAAAAAAACTCAAAGAGGCTGCAAAGTTTATGGATATTGAAGTTCATGATCACATCATTCTAACGCCCAGATCCTACACTTCCCTTGCCGATGGTGGTCTGATGGGACTTCCTAAAAATGATCTTGACCTGTATGACAAAAAAAATATCCTGAACAAAGCGGAGAAAAATTTTGCCGGTCAAATTCGGACAAGACTAACGCTTGGCATTAAAATGAACAAGCGCGAAGTTGAAAAGATCGGTGCGGCAGTTGGAATTACGGATCGCACGATGGTAAAAGAACTGACGGAACTTGTCATCGTTCAGCTTGCAAGGGATATTGCATCTAATAAAGATTTTTCAATTGAATATAAATACCGCCAAATTGTTGATCTGTATTCAAGTCAAGTAAACCTCTCTCACCGCACGTCTCAAAGTATGCTCTTGCAGCAATACTCCACGCCCGCGCCAATTGGTTTTCTTGTCGGAGTATTTTGCGGTATTGATAAGTTTACTCCCAGTCAGCATGCTGCATTTGAGCCAAGCGCAGGAAATGGACTTTTGACGATAGCTGGAAATCCATCGGTATTTTATGTCAATGAAATTGATCCGGTGCGTAACCGCAATTTACAGACACAAGGTTTTTATCAGGTTCTTAGAAAAGATGCTACGCAGGATTTTACAAAGCTCGTGAACGGCAACTGGTATCGCAGTTTTGACGCGGTAATTACCAATCCTCCATTTGGAAAATTAAATGTCGCAGTAAAATTTGATGGATACCCGATTAAGTCTCTGGAACATTTAATGGCGGTTAGAGCCTTGGAAACTATGGCCGATGAAGGGAAAGCTGCAATAATAATCGGAGGTCATACGCGCTACGATAGCAAAGGCAGAGTACAGGAAGGGCCGAACCGCTTTTTTTTAAATTATCTCTACAAGCATTTTTATGTGGCTGATGTAATTCCTGTTCATGGCAAAACGCTTTACTCAAGACAAGGTACTTCTTTTGACACAAGGCTCATTCTTATTAGCGGAAGGAAAAAAAAGCCATCCGGCGCTGCGCCTTTATTTGATAAAGAAAGAGATGAACCTGTAAAAACTTTTGATGCGCTTTTTGATCGGGTGATGCAGGCAATGAAATATGATCCGTTAACTACAAAGGGGGGTGCAGTGAAAAAAGAAACCGAAAACAATATTTCGCTCGAATTGGTAGATTTAGCTCTTGTAGAGAAATATGAAAAGCTAAAAGGCAAATACAGAGATGAGCTTGTACTTTATCGTAAGGGTGATTTTTATTTTGCAATAGGAAATGATGCGCAAATTGTATCAAGCCATACTGGAACTGCCTTACAAAATAAATCCGTTGAAGCGAGACAGATTAATGTTATTGGCTTTCCAGCTTTTCAACTGGATTATATAATGCCAAAACTTACGCGCAAAGGTTTTAAAGTGGCAATTGCGGATGAACTTACTTATCAATCGGAAGTCAGTAATAAGACTAGCCTGGAACACGCTCTTGAAGAAGCGGTAAAGCAACTGGAGGAAGACATTGAACGAATGGAGAACGGTGAAGACCTCGGTGCGCCTTATCTTCCCGCTTCGCAAAGTTGTCAGGTATTAAATACGGTTACTCCTGATTCAATGGATTATGAAACCAAACAGGCTCTTGAGTTTATTCGCAAAGAAGTTGGTGGAGATATTGATGAGTTTGTCCGGCAGCGTTTGAAATATCTAACCAAGATGGAACTCTGCAAATCCCTCAGTGCAGAACAAACGGACGCGGTGGCAATGGCTATCTACAACATTGAAGCGCGGGGACAGGGAATGATCATTGGCGACCAGACAGGAATAGGAAAAGGTAGAGTTGCCGCTGCAATGATCCGCTATGCTGTGTTGCAAGGACACAAACCCGTTTTTATCACAGAGAAGCCAAATTTATTTTCCGATATCTATCGTGATTTGATCGCGATTGGCTCAGGACATTTTGTTCCATTCATTGTAAACGGAAGGGAAAGTAAAACTGATATTAAAGACGCGAACGGAAAAATTCTTTACCAGGCACTCCCCGCAACAGAACAACAGAACTTTATTAAAGAAAGGCGTTTGCCCGGCGGCACTGATTTTATTCTTGCTACTTATTCTCAATTTAATTCACCGGAGAAGAAACCGGAAAAACCTGCCTTCCTTTATTCTCAGGCCCAGGGAAATATTTTTATCCTGGACGAAAGTCATAACGCCTCCGGTTCTTCCCAGGTTGGCTATTATCTGCAAGGCGTATTAGCACAGACAAAAGGTGTTGTGTTTCTCTCCGCAACA
>CBIHPU010000345.1:0-4753 GCA_966211935.1 uncultured bacterium
AAGAAAATTCTGAAAGCGGAGAAAGGGAAAATGTAAAATTGGAAACGGCGAAAAACGATGCCGGAAGTTCAGGACCTGATTTTACAACCATTGATTCCATTGCAGAAGGGGAGGCGGCTATCTTTAATGATCTTCTGACGTCCATTATTGATAACATCCGTGATGAAATGCCGAGGTTAAAAGCAGCCATCGACAAAAAAGACTATAAAGCAATCTATTTTATTTCTCACAAGCTCAAAACAAGTTACGGGTATGTTGGCTTGCAGAATGAGCAGCAGGCGCTTAAAATTATAGAGGATATTTCGGAATCCGGACGAGGCATTGAAGAGATTATGGATCTTTATCAGCCCTTGTATAAATCACATACTGCTCTGCTAAAGCTTCTTAACAGGAGTTTCCGTTCCCTTTAATTTTCTTATATTTGCCGGAATTTTATTAGATCCATTAATAAAATTCATATGCCTGTCAACCCATATTCCCACAAATTTGTACCGGAAGGATTAACTTACGATGACGTATTGTTGGTTCCCGCGTATTCTGAGGTAATGCCACGTGAAGTTGAAATACGCTCACGTTTTACCCGCGACATAATCATTAACACTCCAATCGTATCCGCTGCAATGGATACGGTTACCGAACACCAGATGGCAATTGCCATTGCGCGTGAAGGTGGAATTGGCGTGCTTCATAAAAATATGAGCATTGAGAGCCAGGCAGAGCAGGTAAGAAGAGTGAAACGTTCGGAAAGCGGAATGATCATGGATCCGGTAACATTGCATGTTGACGCAACAGTTACAGACGCCTTGAAACTTATGGCTGAAAACCGCATCGGTGGAATTCCAGTAATTGACAGACAGCATAAACTGATTGGAATTGTAACCAACCGCGATTTGCGTTTTGAGAAAGATCTCATTCGTCCGATTTCTCAGGTAATGACGCCACGCGAAAAAATTGTTACTGCCCTAAAGGGAATTAATCTGAAGAAAGCGGAAGAGATTTTACAACAACATAAAATCGAAAAACTTCCTGTGGTTGACAAGACTGATAAGCTGATCGGACTTATCACTTTCCGCGATATCATAAAAATTAAAGAAAGACCTAACGCCTGCAAGGATAGTCTTGGAAGATTGCGTGTGGCAGCTGCGATAGGCGTGACTGCTGATACGCTTGAACGGGCGACAGCTTTGGTGAATGCGGGTGTTGACGCGATTATTATTGATACTGCGCACGGACATTCAAAAGGAGTAATTGAAGTTTTGAAAAAAGTTCGCAAGACATTTAAAGATGTACAGATCATTGTCGGGAACATTGCAACAGGTGAAGCGGCGATCGATTTGATGAAAGCTGGAGCAGACGCGGTGAAGGTTGGTATAGGTCCAGGTTCCATTTGCACAACACGTGTAATCGCGGGAGTTGGCGTTCCCCAGTTAAGCGCTGTATTGGAAGTAGCGACTGCGTTGAAAGGAAAGATCCCTGTGATTGCTGATGGTGGAATTCGTTATACCGGAGATATTGTAAAGGCGCTTGCAGCGGGAGCAGATACTGTTATGATTGGAAGTCTGTTTGCCGGTACCGAAGAATCACCTGGCGAAACAATAATTTTTGAAGGAAGAAAATTCAAGAGTTACAGGGGAATGGGTTCGCTTGAAGCAATGCAGAAGGGCAGCAAGGATCGTTATTTTCAGGACGCGGAAGATGATGTGAAGAAACTTGTGCCTGAAGGAATTTCAGGTCGCGTTCCATATAAAGGACATTTGTCTGAAGTGATGTACCAGTTTATCGGCGGACTAAGAGCAGGTATGGGTTACTGCGGCGCAAGAACAGTACCTGAGCTGCAGAAAGCGAAATTCATTCGTATAACTGCTGCCGGAGTTGCAGAGAGTCACCCGCACGATGTTGTTGTTACGCGTGAGGCGCCAAACTACAGCAGCAGGTAAAAATTAATTTAAATCTGAATTTTTTTTGAGGTTGGAATGCCTGCGTGAATTGCTATGACAATTTTCGTGAGATCAGCGGACTAATAAACGCCAACCTGCGAACTTTTTATCCAGCCTTCGTTTCCATTAGCGAGCTGAATATTCGCCCATTCATCATCCACATCAAGGATCTTTACGCGCGTACCTTCATTGAGAGAGTAATTTTTCCTGTTGTCATCATCAGCGCGTGGACTGTTATAAATATTTATCTGGGAAGAGATGATAACACCGTTCACTTTGCTCTGCTTTTGATTCAGTGCCATTATTCCAAATATAAATGACAGGATAAACATAATTCCCAAAATCAATCCGCTCCAGAAGAACAATCTTTTTGATGCTGAACGCTGAGAGATATAGTAAAGGAAAAACAGCATCAAAGTAACAACGAAGGAGCTTATACTTAACCAGGCCCATCCAGTTGTGCTGAGGCGATAAATGAAAAAATCCCTTATCTCATTTTCAAGGTAAACTTCGCGATGCTCTATTTTATCCACCACTTTCGTTTCTGCGATGCGGAGATTATTCAGGACGTCCTCGCTGGTAGGATTTATTTTTTTTGCCGCTTCGTAATGCAATATCGCTTTTCCAACCTGGTTGTTTTTGAAATACGCGTTGGCCAGGTTATAATGAAGTATCCACGATTCTTTTCCTTCAGAGAGAATCTTTTCATAACATGAAGCTGCTTTCTCAAATTGGTTTTTCTCGTAATACTTCATTGCGCTGTCCGCAAGTCCGGAAGCAAATGAGCTGAAGCTGCAGATCGCCGCCAGCAGAAACAACAGATATGATTTCTTAAATATCATTATGCCCGTTTAGCCTGTTCTTCAATTGATGTGATCAGCTGAATCGTATTGTTATAAATTTCATCAAGATTGTCCGAAGCGGCAGCCGGCGCGAAACGCGCATACTCGCAGTCATCCAGTGTCTTCAGTAATTTCTTTTGTGTTTCCCCGTCTATGTTTTTCTGATTCATGTGCGATGAAATACTTGTGCGCGATAATTCAGAAACAGGAATATGCATTTTGTCGCTGATGTATTTGTAAAGCGCAACAGAAACTTCGTTATAAAATCCTTCTTTATCTTTTGAATTCTTCAGCTTCTCCGCTTCTGTCAGTTTTTTGCGTGCAAGTTTTGCGGCTTTTCTCTCTTTCACCAGGTCTACGTCGCTATTTTCCTTTTGCACTTTTCTGCGCATTACAACAGTTCCCGCAAACGCGAAAAGTGAAAGCCCAAGAATTCCGTAGTGAGTTGCCGATCCGAAAAATTCAGTGTCAGGAGTGATCAGCTCAAGATCGCCACGCTTAATATAACGGATATCGTTTTCAATCACTTCAACTTCGTTCTTTGGCACATACACGCTTGCAACGCTGTTTGTTCCTGCAGCGCCTGGTTCAACGGTAATATTCAGATCGGGAGATGGAATGGTAACATATTGTTTTTTATCCGGATCAAAGTATGAGAAGTCAAAATCTTTAATGTTGTAGTTTCCGCGTTTTCTTGGTACAAGCAGGAACTCGTAACTTTTTGTTCCGGAAACAATATTGTTTACACTCACGTTCTCACTCACTTTGGGATCATAAGTTTCAAAATCGGCAGGGAAAATAACTTTCGGATTTCCGATCAGGTTGATATTCCCTTTTCCGCTGATCATCATTTTAAGATTGATAGGTTCATTTTCCTTTACTCGTTCGTGATCGATTTCGGTCTTGAACGTGAATGTACCAACTGCTCCGTTGAATCCTTCCGGCTTGCCGTTTTCCGGTAATGGCATTACATTAATTGAGATCTTCTTGCTTCTCAGGCTGAAGATTTTGTCTTCGTATCCCCCACCAAAAAATTGTTCGAAGATGGAACGCGGCCTTCGGTTTGACTGAATGCTGGCAACCACTTCAACTTCCGCGGGCTCTATTGTTAGCGTTCCGGATTTTTGGGGAAACAGAACTGTTTTATTCAGCTCAATTACGTAATAGTTTGTTCCGTCAACATTTTCCGCGCGTTGCACCAATTGACCCGAACGATCTTCATCCTTGCTCCAGAAACCTGAATAGGAGGGACCCTTGTAATCCTTTATTCCCCTGAGCTGGTAGATTGAATATATTTTTTGCGTTACAAGCAATTGCTCACCCAGATAACATTTTTGTTTGTTTACAGAAGTGCGTACAAACACGTCATCTCCGCCTCCCGATGCTGAATAGGCGTCATTATTAGTGCTTGCGTTGTTATTCGTTGTATTGGAAGCGCTGGCGGAATTTCCTTTAAGAACTTCAACAGCAATTTCATTGGATAAAAGCTGTCTTCCATTCACATTGATTTTCGCAGGGCCAATAGTAAACTTTCCTTCTTTTTTCGGTACAAGTATGTAGGATAACGAAATGCTTTGTGATACCGCGTTGTTTACAATGCTCATTCGCGTACTTTGATTCGGGCCACTGTACACATCAAAGTCTTTAAAGTCCGGCGCTATGAAATTTGACGCGTTGGCGTTAATCGTAAAACTGACTTCAAGATAATCACCGACAACAAGTGATTTCTTGTTTGCACTGGCGGTAAAATTCTGTGATTGTACCGCAATTGCCGACAACAAAACTGTCAGCAGAAAAACAGATTTTTTCAGGTACATATTCAGCATATTACAAAGTTAAGAGAGGACAAAAGCCCACTTTCCCTTTTAGTTATTTTTAACTTACCAATCCTTGTCAACTTGTGGTTTTCGGTGGTTTTTATTTTTCTGTTTTTTGTTTCGTTGTATTTCAGCCTCTTTGTTTTTCAATTCTTCC
>CBIHPU010000346.1:0-4740 GCA_966211935.1 uncultured bacterium
TTATCCGCGCTGATTCCCGCAACATAATTTTCATCTTTGTTGTTCAAAGGCCAGCCTATATTTTTTAGCTCACTCCATTTACCATTCTGGTTTTCGGAGATCCAGATGTCTTCTTTCAATCCTCCAACATTTCCAGGATGACTCTCCCTGTTTACCAAAAGAAATTTTCCATCGGGCGAAATTACCGCGCGTTTTTCTCCGTAAGTTGAATTTATTTCAGAACCCAATTGTTCCTTTTCGCCAAATTGCTCGAATGTTGAAATAAGATTAATGGGTCCTCTCTTCTGATAAACATTTACATAATCCGCTTCGATTGTCATTGGTCCGCCGGCGTAAAACCCAAAACGCGTACTTTTTGCAAAACTGATTTGCGCTGATCCTAATTCATTTTCATTAACATAAAAATAAAATTTCCCGTTCTGCTTTTTGATCTTTAATTTGTTATAATTCCCTTTTGGTTTTAATCCCGGAATAAACTTCCAGTCAACCAATGTAACCATCACATCATTTTCAATAGCAAACACTCTCGCAAATCCATCCGGCCTGCAGACAAAATAATTTGCATTCTCAGTGTCTTTATAGCCGAAGGCGACACCATACGCGTCGTTTCTTTTGCTGTTTACAAGCGAAATTGCTGTTTCTATTGTATAATCTTCAGATGAATTGTAACTGATGTATTGAATGTTTCTCCACTTCAGCGTATCATAATATTCCATGTGATATTTTCCATCCCTGCACCATATCCTGCCATCATCACTTTTCACTTCAGAAAAAAACATATATGGATCTGAAAAATCATTTTTGTAAACGCACTCATCCGTTTGCGAACTCAGAAGATCTGCAAATAAAAACAACAGCGTTAAATAAAAAATATTTCTGTGCATTAATGGTTTGAAAAAAAGACGCAAATAGAATGACTTAATCAAATTTAAAAAAGAAATGCCGCTAAACGCGGGAATACGAATACTCAATTTTGTCTTCGCATCAACAACGCAACTATTTAATGGGAAAACATGTGATCATCAAACACGGAATAATTATACCCGATACGTTTCTCAGGAAACACCTACTTTTCCAGAATCATAATCTCGACACGCCTGTTTTTAGCCTGGTGCGCCTCATTACTGTCTGTAAATATTGGCTTGCTGTAGCCATACCCTTTACTAATAACACGCGACGAAGGAACGCCCTTGGAAACTATATATTCTTTTACCGACTGGGCACGGCTCTGACTAAGCTCCATATTGAAAGCTTCACCTTCACTTGTTTTGCTGGTATGTCCCTGCACTTCTATTTTCAGTGCTGGATTATTTTTCATGGCGTTTACCAATGCGTCTAGACTAGTAAATGAAGCCGGAAGCAGATCAAATTTATTCGGACTGAAATAAATATTCTCAAGTACAAAACTCTGTCCCCGTTTAATACGATTAACTTTCACTTCGACCAGGTGTTCTTTGTTTTTGCCTATAGTAGTGAGTTCCTTTATTTCAGTGATGATATAATTTGTATCTAAAATTTTTAAAGAGAACGCTTCATCTTTTTTCAGTTCAGATGAAAACTGATCACCGTTCTTGTCAACTTTCAACTTCTCTTTTGTCTTTTCAGGATTCTTAATAGAAAGTTCTATCACTTTTATGTCATGCGGATCTCCATCCTGGTAAACGATCTTTCCTTTAAGAAGAGTGATTGAAGCCGGAGGAGGTGTCTCTTTGATTTTAACGCGAAAAAGATCGAGATTGTTGATATTGCCATATGATGAAGACATGAACGCGTAATTGCTTACAGCGGTATCCGGCATCATGAAAAATTCGTTATACGCATCATCGTTCACGCCTCTTCCTAAATTTTCGGGTTTGCCCCAGCTCTGCCAGGAATCATCCAGCCTGTTTGCAACAAACACATCGGAAAAACCGTAACCCGGATGACCATCAGACGAAAAGTAAATCTGTTTTTTGTCTTTAGAAATAAAAGGAGTAAGCTCATCGCCTTTTGTATTCAGAGAAGAAATTTTTTTCGGTGTTGACCAGGAGTTGCCGTTTTTAAAACTAACATACAGATCAAGTCCATGAGGTTCATAATTTTCGTATCCGGAAATAACCATCACTTTCTCGTCGTCAGATATACTCGCATGTTTAATGGTTACGTTTCCAATGGAAGAAAATTTCAGGTTCTTCGAAGCATCATTTGTTCCACCCGGATTAAAATATCCTATACTCAAACCGGAAAGCGCCATCAGATTATCTTTTTCTCCCGCATAAAAACCTTTATTGTCTGGTACACTGGAAATATACCATGGCTGCGATAAAGACGTCCTGATCTTCTTAGCGCCTGTTGCCGTCCCGCTTGTATCATAATTCGCGGACGAGAATGCCAGCGTTCCGCTTTTGCTCACATAATAAAAATCAGTAGATGGGTTCACAAAAGATCCATAATAAAGTTGTTTGCCATCAGCAGAAAGAACCGGACAAACATCGTCCTTTTCCGAATTGACAGAACCTTTTAATCTTTCTTTCTTTAGGTCCGCAGCGTTGCTCGCCAGGTTTATTGTTCCCCTGCCCTGTTTCACATAAAAATAATCAAGCTGCAATCCCATCTTGCTGTTTGTATACCATCCATACCACCTTCCAAGCATTGTAAGATCATTTCTTGTTCCAATCAAATAATTGTTTACATAAAAACTCATCTTGTTCCCTTTATGCACAATCTTGAAAATGCACCAGTCTCCGGTCTTATAACCCGGCAAAGCGGTCGCAGTAAGCTGAGGCTTATCCAAACCAAAACTTTTTGAATTGACCTGAACAATTCCATCACCGGCTATTGTAAAAGAATAAAAAGTATTTACGTTTCTCAAGCCGAACAAAACTCCAAACTCAGAAAAATAAGGATCGTTGTTGTAAGCCTTCATCTTCATTTCTATCTCATAATCTTTATCAAGATCAATAAAAAGTCGTTCAGCAATACACCAATAATAATTGCTCAGGGTCTGCTCACAATAGAGATACCCATTTTTCAATGAGATACTGTGTCCCTCGCGGTTTCCTTCCTTCTCGTTTATAAGCGGATCGGAAAAATCGTTTTTGTACACGTAGCTCTGAACCTGTGCAAGAGCGAAGACTGCAGGAAACAAAAAAAGAAAACTTAAAAGAAATTTTTTCATAATCTATTTCAAAAAAATAATTTCAACACGACGGTTAACGGATTGAAGGTCGGGATCCTCGCCTTTGTAAATAGGTTCATTGAATCCGTAACCTTTAAAGGCGATCCTCTCACTTTTTATACCGTGAGAAATAAGATAATTCTTTATTGCAGCCGCGCGGTTGGTACTCAGATCAATATTGAACTTCTCACCCTCACTGTTCATGCTTGTATGACCATGCACCTCGATTCGAAGTTCTTTATTCTCGTTCAGGTATTTTGCAAGTTTTTCAAGTTCCGGAAAAGAAGATGAAAGTATCTCAAATTTATTAGGCTCAAAGGAAATATTTTTAAGTACCAGAGTAGAACCTGAAGATGGTGGCGTCAACACAACATTGTAATTGTAATCGCTTCTGTTTTCCAATACGGAAATTATAATGGAATTATGCATGATACCTGATTCCGCTTCCAGAACATATTCACCCGGTTTTATTTTGCTGAATTTATATTGTCCGCTTTTACCCACAGTAAGAGAATCGATTAGTTTTTTTGTAGTTGAATTAGTGAGCCGCACTCTTGCGCCAGGCAATACCTCATCGGTGAACGTATTTAACACGGTACCATGTAACAACCATTCTTTTTTCAGATTCATTTTTACACGATGAAGATCCAGGCAATTATAAAATCCAGCTGTTGAACTCATCCATGCGAAGTCACCATTCTCAGGAATGTAAAAATATCCATCCCATGCTTTACCATTCACAACAGGACCAAGGTTTTCAGGAACGCTCCAGTTTCGCCAGGAATTGTCCAGGCGTTTTGTTACATACACATCAGTTTTTCCAAACCCTGCTCTTCCATCTGACGAAAAATACAATGTATGGTCATCGTAAAAAAGAAACGGAGTAATATCATCTCCAACAGAGCATATGGAAGTTAATTGAAGGGGGGCGGACCATGTTGTGTCATTTATACGCCTGCACATATACAGATCTGACTGGGCAGGAATATCGTTTATTTTTCTGCCGGAAAAAACCAATACACTTTCATCAGAAGAAAAACATCCTTCGCCAAATACAAACTGACTGCCGGTTAAACTGAAAATCTTTTTTACTGAATAAAAAGTTTCTCCATCCCACTTCGCAGAATAAAAATCCCGGCTAAAAGAATCCACCTTACTGACCGCTGAAAATAAAAAAACATTATTAACTGTTTTTTTCAAAACGTGAACGTCTTTTGTGCCGGCAAGTAGCTCGCCCAATAATTTCTTCTGCTGTAACAGAGGTTCTGTTTTTATTGAAGCGAAATAAAGTTGCGTTCCCTCCTTTTCTGTACGCATCAAACCTCTGCGTTCCTCTCCAACAAAGAAAATCTCTTTTCCATCTGATGAAGGAATAGGTTTTATCTCATTGTAGTTATTTTCCAATCCGCCGCTGCATTGCTCCTTCTTCACAAAGTCTTTTAAAGCTGTAGATGAAACAAGAAGGGG
This sequence comes from uncultured bacterium, assembly GCA_966211935.1. Classification (GTDB taxonomy): domain Bacteria; phylum Bacteroidota; class Bacteroidia; order B-17B0; family Aurantibacillaceae; genus AM-1111. The sequence goes on from CBIHPU010000346.1 coordinate 4,625, forward strand.
ACCGCGATTCTGTTTTACATAAAGGTAAGAGGTGCGCACATCTGTTCCGATCAGGTAACCAATACGATGACCATAAAGTTTCAGCGCCGCGCATGAAAATATTTCTTTGTTATTCA
>CBIHPU010000347.1:0-4739 GCA_966211935.1 uncultured bacterium
AAAGCTGTTTGTACTGAATCGCTGATCCTGTTTCTTAATTCATCCTTGTCTTCAAAACTATCAAGTACGATCCTGTCAATTAAAAGAAACAGGTTATCATTAGATTTAAGTTTCAGAATTTCCGGTTCGTCAATTTTCCTGGTTTCATTTTTATACAGCACTCTGCTGAAGCCTTGTTGTTTAAGTATCTGAAGGTGCTGGCTGATAGATCTTTTTTCAAGTAGGAGTATCCTTGACAAAATCATGATCCTTGTTCCCTCCTGCAATTTCATTACTTCATCCACCACATCTGTCACACGGTGGCGCTTAACTATTTTTCCGCTTACAGGCGAATAAGTTTTTCCTACACGTGCGTAAAGAAGCTTCAGGTAATCATAGATCTCGGTTATAGTTCCAACTGTTGAACGCGGATTTTTTGAAATGACTTTTTGTTCGATAGCAATTGCGGGAGAGATCCCTTTGATATAATCAACCGGAGGTTTTTCGTGTCTGCCAAGAAATTGTCTTGCATAAGCGGATAGACTTTCAACGTAACGTCTTTGCCCTTCCGCATACAATGTATCAAATGCAAGAGATGATTTTCCGGAACCTGACAATCCTGTAATAACAACCATTTTGTTGCGCGGTATGGCAACGTCTATATTTTTTAAATTATGCGTACGGGCTCCTTTGATTATGATGTAATGTTTGGGATCCAGTTTCAGTATGTTTTTTTTGCTGCTGCTCACTATAACAAATTAAGAGTGCAAATTTACCTGTTTTAAAAGCGGAGAGAGAATTTTTAAGTATAAATAGTAAATCAGCTGTCACCTTGTTTTACATCATGTTCCAAAACCCGTTTTTTGAGCGTCGGGGCATATTTTTTTTTAGTGAAATGAACGGAAACAGTTTAAGAGGTGTTTTTTTAACATTTAAGAACATGTTTTCTGTTACCGTGTTGTGTTATTATTTGAAGAAAGACCGGAAAACCCGGCAGGCGCAGTTCTTTTAACGATTTTTTATATGCACATTTTGTGTTTGTATTGAATTGTTCTAAATTTGCCGCGCTCCACATTAAACTAAAAAACAGGAGGACCTATAGCATAGACTACTACTTTTTACCGCCACAGTAATAACGTAAAAAGAACACACATGTCTATGCAGTCCCTGGATGACAATCATCTTGTCAATCTGTACATCACCGGAAAAGAAGAGGCACTAGCCGTTTTGATCCAGCGCCACAAGCGCCGCGTTTTCTCTTACATTTATTTGATCATCCGCAAAAAAGAACTGGCTGAAGATATTTTCCAGGACACTTTTGTAAAAGTGATACAGACATTGAAACGCGGTCAATATTCTGAGGAAGGTAAATTTCTGCCATGGGTATTACGCATTTCGCGGAATCTTATCATTGATCATTTCCGTAAAGCGAAGAAAATGCCCACCGTGCAGAATGTAGTTAATGAAGACGGAGAGGAAACGGATATTTTTTCCATCCTGCCACTTGTTCAGCCGGAGGACAAAGAAACGCTTGACAAACAGGCTTTCCGGAAAACAGTGCGGGAAATGGTTGACGAACTTCCGGGTGAACAAAAAGAAGTGTTGATGATGAGGATGTATTACGATATGAGCTTTAAAGAGATTGCGGAGATGACTAACGTCAGCATCAATACTGCTCTTGGCCGTATGAGATACGCGCTGATCAACCTGAGAAAAAAGATGGAAGAAAAGCAGGTTGAGGTCTCCCTCTGAAAATTAATTTGCCCTTTGCACGCTTTCCTGTTCTGAATATTGTTTCAGCCAGGAGAGCGCCGCAGTCTCATCAGTGAACAGTCTGGTAGGAACAAGGGGTTTGTTTACCGCTAAAAAAATATTTCCCACGGTTCTGGAGACAGGTGATTTCACTATCAGCGCACCGGCTTTAACCAGCCTGGTTCCTTCATTCGACAAAAAATCACGCGCGTCTTTTGAGATCGATTGGATTCCTGTCATGTCAATCAAAAATAAATAATAGCAACCTTCTGATAGTTTTAATCTTTCATTCACGCACAACCGGGCGATGCGCAGATCCATTTCCAACCCATCTGAAAATTTCGCTGTAATCAAGCCATTCTCAAGCGACATTTTGACGTAGGGAGTTTCAATTTCCTTTCTCATTATAAATTTGGGTTTTGTTATGGGCCGTTTTACGAAGTAATTGACTATTCCAATAAAAAGCAAGCCTTTTAATAAAGCTGTCAGCATTTTAAATTTCCGGAAGTATTTTATTCGATTTTTTATTACCATTTTGTCCCGGTCAATCATGAAAACGAAAAAGATCTCTTTGATGACTCCCAAAACAGGCAGGATATTCACGGCTGGAAATTCTGCTGAACCGGCATTTACCTGGATCATTTGTCACGGATACGCCCAGTTGGCGGAATATTTCATAGAAAAGTTTTCAGTGCTGGATAATGGTGAGAATTACCTTGTTTGTCCGGAAGGACTTCACCGGTTTTACACAAATGGATTTTCCGGCAGAGTAGGAGCGAGCTGGATGACAAAGGAACAAAGAGATGCGGATATCTCAGACAACATAAACTGGCTGAATAATGTTTATGACAATGTTGTTCCGTCTTCCGGTAAAATCATTTTACTCGGGTTTTCCCAGGGAGGCGCAACAGCTTGCCGCTGGCTTGAACGTTCAGGAAAAACGATAGATGACCTTGTATTGATCGGTGCAACATTCCCGACTGACGTGGTTCTTTCCGGTAATTTTTCACGTTATCTTAAAGGTAAACTTATCTATGCTGTGGGAAGCAAGGATGAGTTCATCAATGAAGAGGAGAAAGAAAAACAGTTGCACCTGTTAAAGCAAAGCGGAAAAAATGTTGTTCAGTTTGAATTTGAAGGAAAGCATGATATTTACCCCGGGGTGTTGCTGCAGATAGAAAAGGAGATAAAAAGTAAATGATGCGCCAATTATCTTGCATTAACACCTTTTTGTTAATTGGGAGCTGCCGTGCAAAAGGTCTCATGCAAATAATCTCATAAATTTGTCAATCTTTATCGCGTATGAATTCAGTGCTCATTCCATTAATTGTTTTAACCGTATTTATTGTCTTGTTCTTTTTTCTGCTGAAGTGGAACACAGCAACTATTCCGCTTTTGCTGAAAGAAGTGCGCAGTTTTTTCAGTTCACTTGTAGGTTATATCGCAATCGGAGTTTTTCTAACCGTGCTGGGTTTGTTTCTCTGGTTCATTGATTCTGACAGCAGCGGGGGTTACAACATACTGGACAATATGGAGAGCAGTCTCGGGCCATTGTTTGATCTTGCTCCCAAATTATACCTGCTCCTGATTCCCGCAATTACCATGCGTTCTTTTTCTGAAGAGAAAAGTCGCGGTACTATAGAACTTTTACTTACACGGCCTATTTCTGATCTTCAGATCGTTGTAGCCAAATATCTTGCGTCGGTTGTAATTGTTTTCTTTTCGCTCCTGCCGGTGTTGTTGTATTACTATTCCGTTTTCATGCTGGGTTATCCGAAAGGTAACATCGATTCGGGAGCATGGTGGGGTTCTTATTTCGGATTATTCTTTCTCGGATGCAGTTTTTGCGCCATTGGAATTTTCGCTTCGTCAATTTCCAATAACCAGGTAATCGCGTTTATTATTGCTCTTATTCTTTGTTTCTTTTTCTATTTCGGATTTTATTTCATAGGCAACAGTGGATTGTTCGGTGATCTTGATCTGCTGATCCAGAGTTTTGGAATGGATTACCATTTCAAAGCAATGAGCATAGGTGTTATCGATACGCGCGATGTATTGTATTTTCTTAGTCTCATCATTTCTTTTGTTCTTTTCACAAGGCTTGTCCTTATCAAAAGGAAAAAAGAAAGATTCTTCCAGAATACACTGTACACTTCACTTTCAGTTATAATTATTGTTATTGTAAATTTTATCGGTAGTCTCGAGTTCAGGCGATTCGATCTGACGGAAGAAAAACGGTATACCCTTAATCCCGTTACAGTAAATATGCTGGATACACTGGATGATATCGTATACTTCAAGATTTATCTGGCGGGAGATCTGAATGCAAACTTCACCCGATTAAAGAATACAACACGCGAAATGCTGGACCAGTTCAGGGCACTTTCTCATAATCGAATCGAATACAGTTTTGCTGATCCATCCGCCAACGAAAATACACCTGAGAGTCAGGAGCTGAAGACACAGCTCAGCAAAGCAGGAATCAAACCTTACAGACTGCAGTATAAAACCAAGGGCGGATTAAAGATCAAAAATATTTATCCTGCAGCAATTGCACAGTACGGAGAGAACAGGAGTACCGTATGTAAACTTCACCCGGAAGATATTTCCGCGTCAGAAGAATCGAGTGTGAACAAAGCAATCATTGACCTGGAATATAATCTCGCTAATTCCATCAGAAAATTAATGAAGAAGAAAAAGCAGACCGTTGCTTTTATTGATGGACACGGCGAAGCGGATACCCTGAGTACGAGTGATATTTCATACGCGCTGAGCGAATATTATAATGTGGTTCGTGTTACAATCGGCGGAAGATTTCAGGCGCTGAACGGTGTAGACGCCATTGTAGTCGCGCAGCCTGATTCCGCTTACAGCGAAAAAGATAAATTCATCATTGACCAGTTTATTGTAAAAGGTGGAAAGTCGCTGTGGTGCATAGACCAGGTGCAGTACAATAAAGATACATTCGCGTTAAAAGGTTATACAATGGCAATAGCGCAGGACTATAA
>CBIHPU010000348.1:0-4730 GCA_966211935.1 uncultured bacterium
CAGTTGGTGTTGTAGTTGTTGTTTCAGTTGGTGTCGTAGTTGTTGTTTCAGTTGGTGTGGTTGTAGCTGTAGTAGTTTCTGTAGGTGTTGTTGTGGTGGTGGTAGTTGTTGTCGTCGCTACACCGGATTCAGCGAATTTAACCGTATGAGGCGGCATCTCGAATTCTTTTTTCGCGTCACTCTCAATGTACAGGAATTTTCCGGTGATGACAGCGGTATTCATGGCGTTGGATGGAACTGTAACTTTCATCTTGACCGTAAAAGTTGGATCTGAAGGAACAGTAATCCAGACGATCTTGATACGCTGATCAAGAAACGTATAGTTTCCGCCCTTTACTTCAACCGGTTGGGCAGTGAATCCTAACGGCAGGTCCACCTGTAATTTGGCAAAACTGGAGATGCTCCCTTTCTCAATATTAACTTCCAGGTCAAATGTTTGTCCCGGAGTTAATGTCTCCGGAAAATTTGTGCTTATTTTAACACCCTGGGCAAATGTTGCCAGTGCAAACAGGAAAAAAAGGAGTGCTAATCCTGTAACTTTGTTTCGCATAAATCCAATACATCAGGTTATATGCAAATATGTCAAAAATAAAAACCATATCAAAGAACAATTAACATATTATGGACAATGTTTAGGCTGGAAAAAGACTATTTTGTGAATGAAAATGTTGTTGACCTGGCACGTGACCTTATCGGTAAGGTTTTGATTACCAATATCGAAGAAAAACTGACTTCAGGAATTATTACCGAAACTGAAGCATACAACGGGGTTATTGACAAAGCCAGTCACGCTTATGGTGGAAGAAGAACTTCGCGTACGGAAATAATGTTTGGCGAGGGTGGGCATGCGTATGTGTATCTGTGTTACGGTATCCATCATCTGTTCAATATTGTTACGTCTGTAAAGAATGATCCTAAGGCAATTCTCATACGCGCTATAAGACCATTGAAGGGTGCAGATGAGATTCTGAAACGACGCAAATCAAAAGAGTTGAAACCCAGATTATGTACAGGACCAGGGAAAGTGGCCCAGGCACTTGCCATTACTACTGAGCACTCAGGACTTTCATTGGTGAAAAATAAGATATGGCTGCAGGATGAAGGAATAAAGATCCCAAAATCAATAATAAAAACTGGACCGAGAATTGGAATTGATTACGCTGAAGAAGACGCGCGTCTGCCTTATCGTTTTTACGTAGAGGGAGAATTCTGATCAACAATCGTTTTCATTCTTTTTCAACATTGGGTACAAGCCTTTTTTTAATGGCTAATTTTGACGCCGAATTTCATTCTATGAAAGATCTTTCTCAACTCGAAAAAATCTGCAAACAGGTGCGCCGCGATATCGTTCGCATGGTACACGCTGTTAACTCAGGTCACCCCGGCGGCTCGTTAGGTTGCACCGAATATTTTGTCGCACTTTATTTCCATCATCTCAAACATGATCCGAAAAAATGGAACATGGATGGAATTAACGAGGATCTGTTTTTCCTCTCCAACGGACACATCTCTCCGGTGTATTATTCAACACTTGCCCGTAACGGATATTTCGACGCGAAAGAACTCGCGACATTCCGGAAACTTAATTCGCGATTACAGGGACACCCAACCACGCATGAAGGATTACCCGGAGTAAGAATTGCGAGTGGCTCACTTGGACAGGGAATGAGTGTTGCTGTCGGCGCGGCGCTTGCAAAAAATCTCAATAACGATCCGAATATCGTTTATTCTCTGCATGGCGACGGAGAATTGCAGGAAGGACAAATATGGGAAGCAGCAATGTATGCCGGCTCGAATAAAGTTGATAACCTGATAGCGACAGTGGATTACAATGGAAGGCAGATTGATGGTGATGTAGATAAAGTATTACCACTTGGAGATCTGCGCGCCAAGTTTGAAGCGTTCGGTTGGCAGGTTCTGGATATTGCGGATGGAAATAACATGACCCAGGTAGTAGAAGGGTTAAATAAAGCAAAAACGTATCTCGGAAAAGGAAAGCCCGTTATAAATCTAATGAAAACGGAAATGGGTCACGGAGTTGATTACATGATGGGTAGCCATAAATGGCACGGCGTTGCGCCTAATGATGAACAGCTGGCACGGGCTTTGGAACAGCTGGAAGAAACAATGGGCGATTACTGATACTGATTTTTGCTGTAATTCTTGAAAAACAAATTCAAAATATTTTTTCTCTCGCTAACGCTTGCATTTACATTTTTAAATGCGCAGACGGGCTATGAGCAGAAAGGATTTGATTTTGGATCTGACGCTAACGGAAAAACAACACGCATACTTTTTATTTTCGATTGTTCATTCAGCATGTACTCACCGTGGGTTGGAAATGAGAACAGAATGGAGATCGCGAAGAGAATTCTTACCGGATTCATGGATTCTCTGAAGAATATTCCCAATATTGAAGTTGCGTTCCGCTGCTACGGGCATCAGACAGTTTATACCAAGAGAGATTGTCACGATACCCGCCTTGAAGTTCCATTTGCAAAGCCGTCAGTAAACGCACAGAAAATCAAAGACAAAATCCGCAATCTGAAACCAACCGGCACAACGCCCATTGCTTATACACTTGAAAAGTGCGCAGATGATTTTCCGCCGTGCAGCACCTGCAAGAACATTATTATTCTTATAACAGATGGAGTAGAAGAGTGCGATGGCGATCCCTGCGCTGTTTCCGCCTCCCTGCAGAAGAACAATGTTTTTTTACGTCCCTTTATTGTTGGCATCAGCAGTCTTGAAGGATTTGTTGATGCTTTCGCCTGTATGGGAAAATTTTATAACGTAAACAACCCCGCAAACTTTGTTACAGTACTTAAGAACATCATGACAGAAGCTATCACGCAGACAACCGTGCAGGTTAATCTGAATGATATCAAAAAAAGTCCGAGTGAGACTGACGCTGTAATGACTTTTTATGATCAGAACAATGGTGCCATCAAATATGATTTTGTGCATACCATGAATTATCGCGGTTTGCCGGATACTATCATTATCAATCCGGATATAACATACAAGATGGTCGTACATACTATTCCACCTGTAGAGAAAAACAACGTTACGCTTACCAAAGGCAAACACAACACGATTGTTATTGACGCGCCGCAAGGTTATCTTAATCTGCAGGTAGAAGGGACATACCAGGATAAACCTGTGCAGGCAATCCTTCGCAAGGCGGGAGACATGAAAACAATTAACGTGCAGGATTTTGGCAGAACGGAAAAATATATTGTTGGAAAATATGATCTGGAAATTCTGACATTGCCGCGCATTAAGATCAGCGATGTTGAGATATCACAAAGCACGACCAAAACAATTAAGGTTGCAGGTTCTGCAATGGTGTATATCCAGAAAGGTTCACTTGGTTCAGGAAGTATTTATGTTGAAGAACCTGGCAAATTTACCTGGGTGTTTAATCTTCGTGAGGATCTTCCTAACGAACTGTTTTATCTTCAGCCTGGGAATTACAGAATTGAATACCGGAAGAAAGATGAAACGGATACGGAAAAAACAATTGAAAAAAAGTTCACTGTAAAATCAGGACAAAATATTAACCTTAAACTTTTCTGAAAAAATGATTCTTGAAAAATTCGCAGTAAAAGAAAAAAAGGATACCCGCTCAGGTTTTGGCGCAGGTCTGCTTGAACTTGGAAAAAAGAACAAACAGGTGGTCGCGCTTTGCGCGGATCTGACCGGCTCTCTAAAAATGGATGCTTTTCAGAAGGAATTTCCTGACCGCTTTTTTCAGATCGGAATTGCTGAAGCAAACATGATGGGGATTGCCGCAGGATTAACCATTGGCGGAAAGATTCCATTTACAGGGACCTTTGCTAATTTTTCTACGGGAAGAGTTTATGATCAGATCCGACAAAGCATTGCTTATAGTGGAAAGAACGTCAAGATCTGTGCTTCGCACGCTGGATTAACATTAGGAGAGGATGGAGCAACTCATCAGATTCTTGAAGACATTGGTCTGATGAAAATGCTTCCGCACATGACCGTTATAAATACTTGCGATTTCAATCAAACTAAAGCCGCTACACTGGCAATAGCCGATCATCATGGTCCTGTGTATTTGCGTTTCGGACGTCCTGCTGTACCCGTGTTTACTGACGCGAATCAGAAATTTGAAATTGGAAAAGCCTGGCTCATCCAGGAAGGAAAAGATGTAAGTATTTTCGCGACCGGTCATTTGGTATGGAAAGCGATTGAAGCTGCAGAGATACTTGCGCAAAAAGGAATTTCTGCTGAGGTCATCAATATTCATTCGATTAAGCCGCTGGACGTTGACGCGATCCTTAATTCTGTAAGAAAAACGGGATGCGTTGTAAGTGCGGAAGAACATCAGATGAATGGAGGTTTAGGAGACAGCATTGCGCAGGTACTGGTAAGACATCATCTTGCCCCGCAGGAATTTGTTGCTGTGAACGACACTTTTGGTGAGAGTGGAACACCTGATGAGTTGATGAAGAAATACGGTCTCGAAAAAGAAAATATTGTTGAAGCCGCTTTAAAGGTGATAGGGAGGAAGCAGTAAGATTTTAGATCGCAAACGTCGACCACAGACACAAAAATCACGAACGAGAACATCGACCAAAACCCTTATAAAATCTGAGGAATTCGTCGAAGGGGACGTCGACTGCTACGTCGACTCAGCGCTAAGATATTACAACGTAAATAACGACCGCAAACCAACACAAAGTGAAGGGAATTCGTCGAAG
>CBIHPU010000349.1:0-4722 GCA_966211935.1 uncultured bacterium
CTGGTATCATCGGATTTTAAAATTCCATTACGGATCAGTTCGTTCCTGTAATGGATCATTTTCATTTCGTTGATAAGACTGCTGTTGAATGAAATTTCGTTCACACGGTCAGCTATATCACGTGCTGACTTTGGAACACTGGAAATATTGATAGAGTTGATCTTCACCAATACAATGTCTTTTACGTGCGAGTTGGTGATTAGAGGAAATATAGGAGGATTTCCCATATATCCGCCATCCCAGTAATGTTCGCCGTCTATCTCTACTGCCTGGTATAAAAAAGGCAGGCAGGCGGAAGCCAGCACAGCGTCTACGGTAATTTCTTTATTGGTAAAAATTCTTGCGCGGTTGGTTTTAACGTTGGTTGCGCAGATAAATAATTTCTTTTTGTTGTAGAGCTGAAGTTCTTTGAAATCTACCAGTTCGTTCAGAATATCGCGGAGAGGATTAAAATTAAAAGGATTAAAGTTGTAAGGACTTAAAAACTGCGTCATGGTATTGAACCACATATATCCCGGAGAATTGTAAATGTCTCCGCCGCCCATGTATTTGTCCCACAGTCCTGGTTTGAACATAAAGTTTCCGGAGAGTGAAACCTTCTTCCACAATTTTTCAAGAAGTTCTTTTGCTTTTTGTGGTCCGCCCGTATGCAAACCATAAGCGGTAACAACTGCGTTTACTGCGCCCGCGGACGTTCCGCAGATTACTTCGGCAATAAGGTTCTCTTCTTCCAGCAGCTTATCTAAAACACCCCAGGTAAACGCGCCATGTGCCCCTCCTCCCTGTAAAGCTAACCCAACACTCTTTTTTTCCACGCGGTTTTTTTATTTGAATTGATTATAAAGTTAACGAATTGCCTTTGAAAAGCGCATGAATTGATCTGTTTCTAATGTGAATTCAGCGAAATTTTAAAAGACCAGGTGAAAAGGTTGTTTAGTCAATATTAAATGACTATTGCGAGTTCCATCCACCGTCAACAGGAATAGCGGTGCCGGTAATAGTCTGCGCCGCGTCTGAGGCAAGAAAAACTGCCAGCTGTCCCAGAGATTCAACTGGTACAAATTCTTTCACTGCCTGTTTGTACAGCATTACTTTAGAAATAACTTCCTGCTCTGAAATTCCGTGCGCTTTTGCCTGATCTGCTATCTGTTTTTCTACCAATGGAGTTTTTACATAGCCGGGGCAGATTGCATTTGCATTGATATTAAAAGGCGCGCCTTCCAACGCTATTGTTTTTGTAAATCCAACAATGCCATGTTTGGACGCAATATAGGCCGACTTAAATTCACTTGCCACCAAACCATGGGCTGATGCGATGTTGATGATCCTTCCAAACTTTTGCTCCTTCATTTTTTTCCATACAAGTTTTGTTGTGTGAAAAGCTGATGTAAGGTTAATTCCAATGATCATGTTCCATTTTTCTTCGGGAAAATCTTCAACAGGAGAAACGAACTGAACTCCTGCATTATTTATAAGGACATCTACCTTTCCGAATTTTACGAACGCATCGTCAATCATTTTTTTAATTTCGTCAGGCTTCAGCATATTGGCAGGAGAGAACATGCTGTTGATTCCGAATTCTTTTGCAACCTGTTCGGCAATTTCAGCTCCGTTTGCTTCCAGCCCATTAAATACTATATTGTATTTCGCCTTTGCAAATTCACGCGCAATGCCCAGTCCTATACCGCTGGTGCTTCCTGTAATTAAAACTGTTCTATTCATATTTGTTAAGTAAAAAAATATTTTCAGAAAAACTTTTTAATCTGGTCTGTAAACCAGGCGGGTGGTGAACAGGGCTTGTTCTTTTCCTTATCAATAAAAACAAGCACTATTTTTCCGGTATTCAACAATTCATTCTTCTCATTGAAACATTCATAGTCAAATGTAAATCTAACGCCCGGCATTTCCTTTATTGTTGTAACAACACGTATCAGGTCGTCGTAAAAAGCAGGTTTCAAATATTTAATGCTGTATTCGCTAACAGGAAGCAAAACGCCCCGATCTTCCATTTCCTTATAAGAAAAGCCAATTTTTCTCAATGCTTCAACACGGCCAACTTCGTAATACTGAGCGTAAACTCCGTAATAGGCGTAACCCATTCTGTCAGTTTCACCATATCGGACTCTTATGGTTGTCTCAGCTGTTATCATAATGAAAAATGATGGTAAATGTAAAAGAAAATACCTGAAAGCAAAATGTTGAACGGTTTCTTAGTTACGAAAAATTTTATTCAAAAAAACAAAATGTGATAAAAAAATACTTTTTTATTTTCTTGCTTTTTTATTTGTGTTCAGCGCCCAAATTTTCCTATTTTTAATTCGAAAACACATCTGTCCACTGTTTATGCGGTTTCGCTTTTCTTCTATTGTTGCATTCTCATTTCTGCTTCTGTTCTCCTGCGCGAGGAGACCGCATGTAACTGAAACACTTCTAACTCACCAGTATCTTGCCAATGCGCCATCCGATTCATCGGTGGTGGCGGCGCTTTCACCTTATAAAATAAAACATGATAAGGAGATGAGTGAAGAACTGGTTTACTGTGAAGAAGCGCTGACCAAGGAACAGCCGGAAGGAAATCTTGGAAATTTTGTCAGTGATTGTGTTTTTCAGCGTGCCAGACAATATTTTTCCTCTGAAAAAGTTACTGTTGATGCGGTGCTGTTAAACAACGGAGGATTACGTGTTGCTTTGCCACAAGGAGAAATTATCAAAGGAAAAATTTTTGAATTAATGCCATTTGACAATGAACTGGTGATGATAAAAATGAGCGGACAGAAATTTTCTGAGATGCTGAATTTTATTGCTGAGAAGGGTGGAATGCCGGTTGCTGGTTTAAGAATGGAAATAACCGCGAAAAAAAAAGCGGCAAATGTAACTTTAAACAATGTTGCGGTTGACACTAATGCGGTTTATCACGTTATTACATCTGATTATTTAGCCGAGGGTGGAGATAATATGACTTTCTTCCGAGACGCTGCTGAAAAGGAGTACATGAAACTACTTATTCGTGATGTTTTGATCGATTATTGCAGAGAATTAAAGAAACAAAATAAAACAATTTCCGTACGAAAAGATGGCAGGATATCATTTTCAAAATAGAAGGGATTTTCTGAGATATATGATAGGTGCCGGTGCTGCCCTTTATGGATTTTCGGGAATTGCAGGAAACGTTCTGAGAGAAAAGGGGATGACAAAGCTCGTTATTCTTTATACGAACGACCAGCACAGCAGGATTGAGCCATTTCCTTCTAACGACCCCAAGTTTCCTGAGCAGGGAGGTTTTGCGAGAAGAGCGACAGTGATAAAAAAAATCCGGGAGGAAGAATCAAACGTTTTAGTTCTGGACGCAGGAGATATTTTCCAGGGAACTCCGTATTTCAATATGTTTCACGGCGAGGTTGAATACAAGTTGATGAGCATGATGGGTTATGATTGCACGACATTGGGAAATCATGATTTTGATCTGGGAATGGAAAACATCGTAAAACAGATGCCGCATGCTGAATTTGATTTTGTTTGTGCGAATTATATTTTTAAAGACACTCCGCTTCAAAATAAAATTCTACCTTACAAAATATATCGAAGGGGTGGTTTGAAAATAGGAGTATTTGGTTTGGGAATTGAACTGGAGGGATTGGTGCCGAAGAAACTTTATGGTGATGTGCGTTATTTCAATCCGGTAATGGTTGCGAAAGATATTGCGAAGACGTTGAAGCAGGATGAAAAGTGTGATTATGTGATTTGTCTGTCACATTTGGGTTACAGATACGAAAACAAAAAGGTAAGTGATATGGTGCTTAGCGAAGAAACAAAAGATATTGATCTGATTATAGGGGGCCACACTCACACTTTTCTTGAAAAACCGTTGCAGAAGACAAATTCAGAGAATAAAATGGTGCATGTGTCACAGGTTGGCTGGGCAGGCATCTGGTTGGGCAGAGTAGATGTAATTTTCTCTCAGAATTCCAAAAAAAATTCGTTAGAATCAGCATACTACAAAATTTTAAATAGTCAAGGCTAAATAAATTTTTTTTTAAAGAAAATTTGGTAAATATTTGCGCCAGACGTTTGGAGCGAAACACAAAAAAGTACAATATTTGAACGCCAATAACCACACAGATATTTTCAACACACCAACCACTAATAAAGAAAGGAGCTTCTAATGGAGAAAAAAACCGCCGACTTAATTTGGAAAAATTGCCTCGAGGTAATCAAAGACAACGTTAACACGCAAAATTTTAAAACATGGTTTGAACCAATTAAACCGCTGAAATTAGCGCAGAACATTTTGACTATCCAGGTGCCATCACAATTTTTCTATGAGTGGCTAGAAGAGCATTACATCACTTTGTTGAAAAAAACAATTCGCAAGGAATTGGGAACCGAAGGAAAATTAGAATACAGCATTATCATGGAAAATGCATATGGCAGAACAGAAAAGCCTATTACCATGAAAGTGCCTACTATGAATGCGAAAGAGCTGAAGAATCCATCTGTAAACATGCCGATCGATATCAGTTCTAATCCAATAAAGAATCCATTTATTATTCCCGGATTAAAGAAGGTTACTGTGGAATCGCAGTTAAACCCGAATTATTGTTTTGATAATTTTGTTGAAGTAGATTGTAATAGTCTTGCACGCAGCGCAGGTTTCGCGGTTTCTAACAAACCAGGCGGAACAGCGTTCAATCCTCTCCTTATTTATGGTGGAGTTGGTCTTGG
>CBIHPU010000350.1:0-4717 GCA_966211935.1 uncultured bacterium
TGATTTAAAAGTTGGCGTAGCGGGCTATCACCTTAATCAACCAATAATGGGTTACTCCAAATATTCAAAAGAGAAACTGCCAATGCGGTTGGTTGGCGAAATCACGGCGAGAATAGATATAAAGGGAACCAAACTGTCGCTTATTCCAACCGCGGTTTACATGAGGCAGGCAACTTTTTCAGAAATGAATCTCGGAACATTTTTACGTGTGCGTTTTAAAAATCCTACTAAAACGACAGGTTTTAAACATGATTCAGGTATTTCTTTTGGCGGTTTTATCAGACCCGGCGACGCAATCATCCCTCAAATGATGATCGACTTTAATGGATTCAGCGTAGGCTTTGCCTACGATTATAATATTTCATCTTTCAAAACTGCTACCCGCGGAAACGGTGGAATGGAAGTGTCTCTCCAGTGGCACAGTTTACGTGACGCGTTGTTTAAACGTGTACGTGAATTCAGCGGCGGACGTGGTTCTCGTAACAAACCTACGCCGTAAGTAAGGTCATCCTTCACATCTGGTTTTTTTCTGTCAGGTTCAAGTGCCTGTCAACCGTCAGTTTCTTTATTTTTCCGCTTTTTTTTTCGCATGAGAAAAATCATCAAAAGTTGCGGAATTATATATGAATTTTTGTATGTTTAAAGTCGTCGCAATTTTATGGTACGATAATGTATGTGTACCGCTTGAAAAGCAATGAGGCGTGGGAACGCCCGGGTGCAGAAAGGATTATAAAATTGTTAGCACATGAAACAGATGGACAAGAAATACAAGTATAAAAGCCTCCTTGTGTACTCTTCAGATGAATGGATGGCTAATTCCACCAAACGTTACCGCACTGTGTTCGACCGTATGGAGACCACTTATATGCGGGTTGAGTTCGCATTCTACAACAAATTATTTGATGAAGAAGACTGGAAATGCAAGGTTGTGCTTAAGTGCGTTAAGATGGAAGAAGGGAAAAAGAAAGAACTCTGTTCCCTGGATTCCGAACTGCTGGTAAGCAAAGAAGAAAACATTGTTTATGTGCGTGACGGCTGGGGAAATCCCACGGTAGGCACCTATTGGTACGCCGGTGAATATAACTGGGAGGCGTATATAGACGGTGATCTCATAGGCTCGCAGGCATTCTTCGTGAATGATGTTGGGCTTGTTACACGCGAAAGCAATCCATACTTTGAAGTAGAGTATATTAAGCTATACTGCGGGGATTATGAGGGATGGAAACAGGAAACAAAAAGATACCTGAGCAAGATCAATGGCAAGACCACTCAATATCTCTGGTGTGAGATGAAGATCCGTAATAAAACAGCAAGCGGATGGAATTATGAGTTGTTCTTTAATTATTTTGATGATGCGGGTCAGCCAAAAGCGCAGACCACGCGTGCCAATAAAATTGAGGCTGCAAAAAAAGACTGGACCTATACTTTTGATGTAGGCTGGGGTAACACAACGGCAGGATCATGGAAAGATGACAAGTATACACTTGAGGTGGTATTTATGGATACTCTTGTCGGTGCAATTTCCTTTGAGTGCGGGGAGGAGGAAGTGGAAGGTGTACCTGAACTTATTACAACACACGAGAAAGCAATAGCGTCAGGCACAAGCATTAAAACAAAGCAACCTGCCACATCTGAGGATAAGGATGATAAAACACTGGAGCAGTTGCTTGAAGAGCTTGACCTTCTTATCGGTTTGGATAATGTAAAGAAAAGCATCAGGGAAAATATCACTTACCTGAATTTTGCCAAGATCAGAAAGGAAAAAGGTTTCCATGACAATACGAACCTGAGCTTGCATAGTGTTTTCACCGGAAATCCCGGAACAGGAAAAACAACGGTGGTTAAAATGCTGGGAAAGATCTATCAGAAGATGGGATTGATTTCAAAGGGTCATGTTGTTGAAGCGGATCGTGCGACACTGGTAGCTGAATACATTGGGCAGACTGCTCCTAAAACAAAAAAGGTAATTGATTCGGCGCGCGGCGGAATTCTTTTTATTGATGAGGCTTACGCGCTGGCACGTGAAGATGATGAAAAAGATTTTGGTAAGGAAGTTATTGAAGTGTTGCTGAAGGAGATGAGTGATGGAAAAGGAGATATCGCTATCATAGTAGCGGGATATCCGAAAAAAATGCAGACGTTCCTTGATTCTAATCCCGGACTTAAGTCGCGTTTTTCTCACTATTTCCATTTTGATGATTATCTGCCCGAAGAACTATATCTCATCGCGCAATACGCGGCAAAACAAAAAGAAATTGTACTCACGTCAGACGCTGATAAATATCTGAAGGAGCAACTGACCGAAGCGTACCGGCGTCGTGATGAAACTTTCGGTAACGCGCGCTTTGTTTTTGGTGTAATGGAAGAGGTGAAGCATAATATGGGAATCCGTTTAATGAAAACGGCCGATATGAATTTGCTTACCAAAGAGCAATTACAGACAGTTGAATATGATGATCTGCGCGGTATCTTCACTGCGCCTGAAAGTAAAAAGCTAACGCTGAAAGTGAACGACAAGCATCTCAATGAAGCGCTCGCAGAATTGAATGAGCTGGTGGGCATGGAGAACATCAAGCAGGAGATCAATGAACTGGTTAAGCTGATCAAATATTATAACGATATCGGAAAAGACGTTGTAAGCAAGTTTTCCCTGCATTCAATCTTCACGGGGAATCCTGGTACGGGTAAGACAACATTGGCGCGAATCATTTCTAAAATTTATAAAGCGCTTGGTTTACTGGAGAGAGGACACGTTATAGAAGTGGACCGTCAGGGGCTGGTTGCAGGTTTCGTTGGTCAGACCGCGCAAAAAGCGCAGACTAAGATTGACGAAGCAATGGGAGGCATTCTGTTTATAGATGAAGCATATTCGCTTAGCGAAGGTGGAGAAAATGATTTTGGAAAAGAAGCCATTGAAATTATTCTGAAAAGAATGGAAGATTTCAGAGGTAAATTTGGTGTAATTGCCGCGGGGTATCCTGATAATATGCACAAATTCATCGAATCGAATCCTGGATTGAAATCGCGTTTTGATAAATCATTCCAATTCAATGATTACACTCCCGCTGAAATGCTTGAGATCGGTTTGTTGCTATTGAAGAAAGAACAACTAAAGCCTACAGATGAAGCGAAGGAACATTTGAAATTGTACTTTGAAAGTATTTATGCTTTTCGCGATAAATACTTCGGAAACGCACGTACAGTTCGTCAGGTAGTGGGTGAGGCTGTAAGAAATCAGCACCTGCGCATGGCGGAAATGCCGGTTTCCGAACGCACGCGTGAGAATATTGAATCTCTGACATTGGCAGATGTTTCTTCCTTTAAAGCGGAAGAGAAACATATACAGGCTGTTGGTTTCCGGTACGGAACGAAATAAATATTCTGCAGTTGAAAATTAAGAAACCCGGATCAATGGTCCGGTTTTTTTTTAATCAATAATTATTTTACCTGTTCTGATCGAATTATCTGTAGATTCCACCTGCAAGAAATAAATTCCGCGTGACAGTTCTTTACAATCTAATTCCAGTTTGAAAACAGCCTTATTTAATTTGATTTCTTTCCGGATCTTTCCATCAACTGTGATAATTCTTACAGTGTGCATTTCCTCTTCCGAATTAATCGTAATTAATCCTTCACCTGGCACAGGAAAAACTGAAATACTTTTTCCTTTTTTATTTTCTTTGATCCCCGGAAACAAACTGTCTGACTTCAGCGCGCCTCCGTTGGTGCCAAAGATATATCCGGCTGAATCGCAAATGCTGATCGCGTAGAAATCTGACGTAGTGTTCGCGGATCCGCCATCAGTTACAGTTACACCATAGTCAATTGACTTCAAAACTTTTCCGGCTCCACCACACATATAATAAACTCCTTCGCCTGCGTAAGCAATGTTATTCAGGTTTTTATTGGTTAAACCCGCACCGCTCATTGTCCAGTTTTGTCCGCCGTCAAACGTATAAAGAATATCGCCGCTTAACCCGGCAATCATTCCGGTATCTGCATTTATAAATAATACTTTTTGTCCGCGAATGGTTATCGATCCAAACAAAGGACTGGATTGTGGCGTCCACGTGTTTCCATAGTCTACACTCTTCAATATTGCGCCGTTTGCGAGCGGATTACCGTATGCAACTAAATAACCTGTTGATGGTTCAGGAAAACAAACTGAATGCAAAATCATGCTTGTTCCCGCGTTGAGTGGTGTCCAGCCTATGCCTCCGTTAATTGTTTTAATTAAAATTCCGCCGGCACCGCAGGCGTATCCTGTATCCTTGTCTGTAAACCATAAGGCGGTTATTTGCTGCGTTGTTCCGCTCGTTAATTGGGTCCAGGTGTTGCCGCCGTCAGCAGTTTTTAAGATGGTTCCACCTTGCCCTGCAGCAAAGCCGGTGGATGCATCGGGAAAAACAATAGAAAATAATTGCGCCGTTGATGATGGCAATATTGGTTCTGACCAGCTCTGTCCCTGGTTAATCGTTCTTACAATTTTTCCTTCGTTGGTAGTATTGTCAAAACCCGCAACAAAAATTGTGTCTTGACCTATACAGGCTGATGAGAGGTAATAGTAATTATAGAAGGTGCTGAAAGAAACCCATTGCGCTTTGCAGATTGTTACTGAAAGCGAAACTATTAAAAGTGCCAGTACTTTTTTCATACGCGTTCTATTAAAAAAAAACTCTCCTGTGTGGAGAGTTGCTTTATCAAATATATAATTTTT
>CBIHPU010000351.1:0-4714 GCA_966211935.1 uncultured bacterium
AGACGCGGCACGGTAACGAATATGTGCGGTTTAACCTCTTTCAGGTTATCTCCATTCGTTTCCAGGCTTTCCGCATAATAAACGGATACTCCCTGGCTGATATATAAATAGGAGAGCATTCTTTCATAAACGTGATTGAGTGGTAGAAAACTCAACGCTTTCCATTCCCGTGTAAATGGCGCCAGATTCTGGGTCGCCATTACGTTACTCATAAAATTCTTATGAGAAAGCATCACTCCCTTCGGATTTCCAGTCGTTCCTGATGTATAAATTAACGTAGCAAGGTCAGTGTTTTTTATTCCGGCTTTTACTTTTTCCAGTTCAGCTTCTCGCGGATTTGCTTTTCCTTTTTCAATAAGTTGTTGTAATGTTTTTTCTCCGTTAGTGAATGTGAAAATTTCCTTTATCGAGTTCTTCGGATCGCAGGCTTTTACTTTTTTATATAAATTTTCATTCGCTACAAAAAA
The DNA here is from genome assembly GCA_966211935.1 of uncultured bacterium. Taxonomy (GTDB): domain Bacteria; phylum Bacteroidota; class Bacteroidia; order B-17B0; family Aurantibacillaceae; genus AM-1111. Next base: position 468 of record CBIHPU010000351.1, read on the forward strand.
ATATTTGATCCCCGCATCTTCTATTACGTATTTCAAATCATGATCGCTGATGGTCGGATACAGCGGAGTGTTGACAGCACCGGTTTGCAGGCAGGCGAAATCAACGAAGTTCCATTCGGGACGGTTGTTGGAGATCAGGCCAATCTTATCTCCTGGTTTTATTCCCAGTTCAAGAAAAGCATAACTTAAATAATTTACAGTGTTGATGTATTCATCAGTGCTGTATTTTCTCCATGAGCCATTTTCCTTTGCGGCAACAGCGTCATCCTTCGAAGGGTGGTTTCGTAGATTAAGGAGCAGATCAAAAAGCCTGAAGTTTTCCATTGGGAAATTATTATGTATGCATAACTTATGTATGCATAAATTTATATTATATTTGTTTTAAAAGCAAGCGAAAAACAATGAATTCACCGGAAAATAGTATGAAACACTTACTGAAGATAGACTTTCCGGTTATAATGGCCCCCATGTTTCTTATCAGCAACCGGCAAATGATGGAAGCGGGAGTTCGCGCCGGTGTGATGGCGGTTTTTCCAAGCCTGAATTTCAGGAAGAAAGATGAGCTGGCTCACCTGATTGACCACCTGAATGATTTTCGTCATGGTCATCCCGGAAATTACGGTGTGAATTTTATTGTACAGAAATCAAATCCTTACTACAAAGAACATCTGGAGATTTGTCGACAAAAAAAGGTGCCATTCTATATAACCTCTCTGGGTAATCCAAAAGAAGTAATTGATGCCGCTCATTCCTATGGAGCCAAAGTTTTTTGTGATGTGACAAACCTTGAACACGCTAAAAAATGCGACAGTGTTGGTTGTGATGGATTTATTGCGGTTGGACAGGGTGCAGGTGGTCACGCCGGAAATAATCCTCTGCAGATCCTTGTTCCCGCTCTGAAGGAATTATATCCACATAAAGTTATTGTTGCTGCCGGCGGTATTACCGATGGTAAAGGTTTGCTTTCTGTACGAGTACTTGGGGCTGACGGCGCGTCAATCGGAACGCGGTTTATTGCCAGCACTGAGGCCGGGGTTAATGATGCGTATAAAAACGCCGTCGTAAAATCAGGAATGGATGATATTGTGATGACCTCCAGACTTTCCGGAACGCCCTGTACGATCATCAACACTGACGAAGCAAAAAAACTTGGATTAGAACAGAATTGGTTCGAAAAATTCATGTCAAATAATCCCAGGTTTAAAAAGTGGTTCAAGGGATTTGTGCAATATCGCGGAATGAAAAAACTTGAGGCTTCGGTATTACCAAACAATTACAAGCGCTTATGGACAGCAGGCAAATCTGTTCAGTTGATTCATGATATTTTACCATGCGAAGAGATAATTCAGCGAATCAAAAATTCTTACAACGAGGCGCGGTCCCAAATTAGGGAGAACTACTAAATACATACAAACACCTGTTTTTTGAAGACGAATCCAGCATCACGACCTGAACTTTTTTCTAAATTTGTGGACCAAAAAACGCAAAGTTAACCCCCCGGTTTGCCACGCAAAATTCATATTAAATTATTTTGCTTATCCGCAAATTGAAAAATCAATCCAGATTATGAAGAAAAGAGTTACCCTGTTTTCCTTTTTAGCGATCTCGTGTGGAATGTTCGCGCAAAATGTAATGACTCCAGAAACGCTTGTGCAATTAGGAAAAGTCGGCGCGATGGGCATTAGCAAAGACGGAAAAAATATCGTTTATGCCGTAAAGAAATATAGTCTGAAAGATGAAAAGTCTACCACAAAGTTTTATACAATTCCGGTAACCGGCGGAAATGAAACACAGGTAAGTGATCCTGGCACTTTGCTAACTGACAGCAGGGTTTCTCCTGACGGAACCAGGAGTATAACTGCCGCAGATGTAAAGATAAAAAAGCTCACCGCTGCTGATATTTATCCGGACATAAAGAAAACAGATGTGCTCATTTATGAGGATCTCAATTATCGCCATTGGGATACCTGGGAAGATGGAGCCTTCAGTCACATCTTCGTAAATAAATTGAAAGAAGGTAAGATTGTTGACAGCGTGGATATTATGAAGGGCGAACCTCACGACTGCCCGCAAAAACCTTTTGGCGGAGATGAAGATTTTATCTGGTCACCTGACGGAAAAAATGTTCTTTACGTTACCAAGAAAAAGTACGGAAAAGATTATGCGATAAGTACAAATACAGATATCTATTCTTATAACGTTGAAACGGGTCTCACTACAAATCTCAGCGAAGGAATTATGGGATATGATGTAAAACCTGCTTATTCATCTACGGGAATGCTGGCGTGGCTGAGTATGAAAACAGACGGTTATGAGTCGGATAAGAATGATGTAATTGTAATGATTGGAAATGAAAAAGTAAATCTTACAAAAGACTGGGATGGCACTGTTGATGATTTCAGATGGAGTAATGACGGAAAGAAGATTTATTTTACCGCGGCTACGGACGGAACAGTTCAGGTGTATGTGATCGATTATTCTTTTGTTCCTGTGAAAGGAAAAAAAGCAGTACCTGCGAAAGCAACGGTTAAACAATTGACGAAAGGTGATTTTGATATTGCTTCCTTGGTTGGTCAGAGTGGAAATACGATGATCGTAACACGCACCGACATGAATCACGCAGCTGAAATATACAGTGTGGATCTTGCAAGCGGAGAAATGAAACAACTCTCTCATGTGAATGATGATATTTATAAATCTATTACGTTAAGTAAAGTTGAGAGAAGATATCTGACTGCTTCAGATGGAAAACCATTGTTGGTGTGGGTAATTTATCCTCCTGGATTTGATCCGGCAAAAAAATATCCGACACTGCTTTATTGCCAGGGCGGACCTCAGTCACCACTAACACAGTTCTATTCTTTCCGTTGGAATTTCCAGTTGATGGCTGCTAACGGTTACGTTGTTGTTGCGCCAAACAGAAGAGGAATGCCTGGTCACGGAGTTCAGTGGAACGAACAGATCAGTCGTGATTACGGCGGGCAAAACATGAAGGATTACCTGATCTCTATTGATGAACTTTCAAAAGAACCATTCGTTGATAAGGACAGGAGAGGTTGTGTTGGCGCAAGTTATGGAGGTTACTCGGTGTTTTTCCTTGCAGGGATCCATGAAAAACGTTTCAAGAGTTTTATTTCCCATGACGGAATTTTCGACTGGAAAAGCATGTATGGAACAACAGAAGAAATTTTCTTCGTCAACCAGGATCTTGGTGGTCCGTATTGGGACAAAGACAACGTTTACGCTCAGAAGAGCTGTAATGAATTCAACCCGATCAATTATGTAAAGAAGTGGGATACACCAATCATGATTGTCCAGGGTGGCAAAGATTATCGTGTTCCTGTTGAGCAGGGATTACAGGCTTTTCAGGCGGCACAGTTATTGGGTATTAAAAGCAAATTGCTTTATTTTCCGAATGAAAATCACTGGGTGCTTAAAGAGCCTAACGCGCTGGTGTGGCAAAAAGAGTTTTATGGTTGGTTGAAAGAAACGTTGAAATAATAGCGGAATTGATTAATAAAAAAAAGAGCCGGTTAAGGCTCTTTTTTTTTGTGTTTGAGGTGAAGGGGGAGGCGTGCAATATCTTATGTTATTTCTTTTCTTCAGTAACTCTTTGAAGTAACCGTATTTTGTTTTCTTTGGAACCTTTCATGGTTTCTTCCATTTGCTTTTCAAGGCAATCATTCAGGTCCATATCAGGAGGACATGGAGCGTCAGCGTTTAAAGTTATCTCAATGTAATGCGAATCACGGATTGTGCTCACTTCAAAATAGGCAGGAACTTCTTTTGTTTCTCCCGCTTTAAGTTCAATTTTTCCATCAGACATATCAAAATTTCCCATCTCATCAGAGTCCAATGTTGTTCTGCGACTGTTTCCAACTCCGCTGTAACTGGATTTTTTTTCTTTATTGAAATAGAAAGCACGTAAGGCGGTTATATCGACATCTTTTTTTGCTTCAAGTATCACTGTAAAATCAACTCTGCCCGCTGCGAACTTATCAATTCTTATAGTTGACTTAAGGAGCTCCGTTTCAGCCACCGGCACAGACGCTTCAGCGCCTTTGGAAAATAATTTATCTCTGAAGAAGTAACCAGCAACACCCAGCGCGGCAACCAGCAGCCAGGTAAGAATCTGTTTCATTTGCATGGGCGTCGTTTTTATTATTTGTATCAAAATTATGCCGATTTATTGGTGAAATTTGCTAAATAATTAAAATAGGTGATTTAAATTAGTAGAAAACAAAGTG
>CBIHPU010000352.1:0-4712 GCA_966211935.1 uncultured bacterium
CCAAAGGAACACAGGTGTATGCATGTGAAAGGAATTAAAAAAGTTATTCTGCACCAGGGAGACGGAGTAACAAAGTCATTGGAACTGTGCCGTAAAATTTTACCTGACCGCGTACTTTTTTTCATTGACGGAGATCATAATTATGAACCTGTAAAACATGAACTGGCTCTCGTTTTAAAGGAGGTGCCGAATGCAGCGGTTCTGCTGCACGATACGCTATATCAGTCGCCGGATTCGGGATATTGCACCGGTCCATTTGACGCGATCAACGATGTGCTGGCGGATAAGGCATCAGAATACACGCGTATTTCTACTTTGGGTGGAAGACCCGGAATGACGCTGCTATTCAGGAAAAACTCCTTGCCGCACTAAGTTTTTCCCTCATTTCTCCCCGAAAAAAGGTTATTTTTGCAAGGCGATGCAAACGGTAATCAGGGTAGAGGATATTTCTAAAAAATATACGATCAGAACAGCTGAAAAATCAGCTTATTCAACAATTCGCGACAGTTTTACTGAAGGAGTTAAAAATGTTTTATCCAGGAAAGCATTTAAAAAAAACGGCACAGCAGAATTCTGGGCCCTTCAGGACATTTCATTTGAAGTGGAGCAGGGTGATAGAATCGGAATAATAGGAAGGAACGGAGCCGGCAAATCAACATTACTAAAAATTCTTAGTCGCATTGTCACTCCTACCAAAGGGAAATTTACCATTGATGGACGATTAGGCAGTTTGCTGGAAGTTGGAACGGGATTTCATCCTGAACTTAGCGGAAGAGAGAATATTTTTTTGAACGGCGCATTGCTTGGAATGACGAAAGCGGAGATCAAAGATAAATTTGATGAGATCGTTGATTTTGCTGAAGTCGAAAAGTTCCTGGATACGCCTGTAAAAAGATATTCTTCCGGAATGTATGTGCGTCTCGCCTTTGCTGTCGCAGCGCATCTTGAACCAGAAATTCTTATAATAGATGAAGTGCTTGCAGTGGGCGATGCTGCATTTCAGAAAAAATGCCTCGGTAAAATGGAAGACGTTTCCAGGCAGGGAAGAACAATTCTGTTTGTAAGTCATTCCATGGAGACCGTGATCAGATTATGCAACAAGGGAGTTTTGCTTGAGTCAGGTAAAATGAAAAGCGTTGGTAACGCGGATACAGTTGTGAAGAATTATCTGAAATCTGATTCAGGAAATCCCGCGTACAGAAATTACAAAAATAATCCCAACGCTCCCGGTAATAAGGCAGTGCGGCTGCTTGAAGTGAAGATACACAACCGTGAAGGCGAAATAAAAGAATCTTACGATATTACCAAACCCATTGGCATTACAATGGAATATGAAGTTCTTGAGGCGGGACAGGTTTTTACGCATAGCTTTAATTTCTATAATGAAGAAGGATTGAATATTTTCAATACTCATGACACTGTTTCAGAAATGCGCACGCACCGGCGTGAGAAGGGCGTGTATGCTGCTACCATGTGGATTCCGCCCAACTTACTTGCAGAGGGCGTAGTGTCCGTTGGAGTCGCGGTTTTGAAAATTGATCCTTTTGAAATTTATTTTCATGAATTGGATGCTGTCAATTTCACGGTAGTGGATTATGTGAGAGGAGATAGCGCGAGAGGCAATTACACTTTAGGTTTTCCGGGAATGGTGCGTCCGTTGTGCGATTGGCAGACAGTTAAACTCTGAAAAAATTTAGCGGGCCACAATAGTGTAAACAGCAGAACCATGAACAGCATATTGAATCAAAAATTATTTGTATGAAGACCTTCCTGAAAAAAGTTTTGCCGCAGCGCCTTGTACGCGTTCTTCGCAACAGGAATATCGATCTCGATAAATATATTCTGCTGGATAAAAGCGATCTTACCTACAGCAACGATCTTCTTTACACTTATCATAACGCTGATTTTATTAAAGAGAAAAAGTTTTCTGAGGCCTATGCCATGTGCAAGGAAATAGGAGGAAAGCTTCTTGAAAATTATGATATACAATGGCGCGTACACGTATTATGCTGGGCCGCAGTTCATGCTTCAAAGCTGGAAGGCGATTTTGTTGACTGCGGAGTATATTCCGGTTTTTGTACGCGTGCTGTAATGCATTATGTAGATTTTCAGAAACTGAATAAAACTTATTACCTGATGGATACATTCTCAGGTTTGGATGAGCGTTTCAGTTCTGAATATGAATTGCAGCGTAACTCCAAGCTTGGTTACAAGAATCAGGATATGTATGAACAGGTTAAAGTGCGCTTCAAAGATTTCAGAACAAAAATTATTAAAGGTCCAATTCCGGATACTTTGCCGCAGGCGGATCCGGAAAAAGTAGCGTTCCTTTCAATAGACATGAATACGGAAGTTCCGGAAGTTGCCGCGTTAGAATATTTCTGGCCAAAGCTTGTAAGCGGAGGAATCATTGTTCTGGATGACTATGGATATCCCGGGTGTCTTAATCAGAAACTGGCTCACGACAGGTTTGCAGCGTCAAAAGGAGTCATGGTTCTGTCAATGCCAACCTGCCAGGGAATAATAATCAAACCTTAATTATGCCCAGGGTTTCAATATGCATACCCGCCTGGCAACAGGTTGAGCTGTTGAAGAAAAATCTGCAGTCGATCTCCGAACAAAATTTTAAAGATGCTGAAGTAATTATTACCGACGACAGCGCGGACAATTCTGTAGAGAAACTTGTCAATTCCTTTAGTGGTTTGCCCAACCTCAGGTATTTTAAAAATAAAACTCCGCTTGGTAGCCCTGAAAACTGGAATGAAAGCATAAGGAAAGCCAAAGGTGAGTATATCAAGATAATGCATCATGACGATTGGTTCACCGATGCTTTTTCACTCGAGAAATTTGTTCGTCTGCTGGAAGAGAACCCAAAAAGTGATTTTGCGTTTTGTAAGACTAAAGTCATCGAAGCAGACACAGGCAAGATCAGGTATAACGAACCGAGTGAAGAAAATCTGAAGAAATTAAAACACGATGCAGAGTTGCCTTATTTCTGGAATTTTATTGGTCCTCCTTCTTCCGTTATTTTCAGAAAGTCTGCGTTGGAATTTTTTGATAAGGAAGTGAAATACGTAGTGGATCTGGATTTTTATATCCGCATGCTCAGGAAAAATTCTTTATTTGCTTATTCTCCGGAGCCACTTATCTCAAATACGGCAAATGATCCTAACCAGGTTACTTCATCTTCATTGAACGCGGAAACGCAGGTAAAAGAGTATGTTTATCTTTTTAATAAGATTAATAGAGGAAAAATTCCTTCAAGGCGTTATATTAGTTTTCTTAAAAGTTTATTTTTGAAATATGGTGTAAGGGATATAGGTTGGTTCAAAAAGAGAAATATTGCTGCGCCTGAACCGCTTTTCATTTTTAAGTTGTTGTTGTTTTATTTGAGATTTTCCGGCAAGTTTAAAAACAATGTTTAGATCTGTCTTAAATAATATAAAACGAAAGAAGTTTTTAAAAACCAAAGCCGAATCTTTTTCGTCTTCAGATTTTGACGCGCAGAATTTTAAACCGGAATTTCTTATCATCACTATTGCATTCAGCAACGTAAATGTAATCCGTCACCAGATCAAATTGATGGACACTAAGTTGAAGGATAAGTTCACTCACTTTATAGTGGACAATTCTGATGTTGCAGAGCAGAGCTCAAAAATAATGGAACTTTGCAGGCAACACAAAAGACCATATATCAGGTTAACCGGAAACTTATTTGGCAGGGGAAGTGAATCACACTCTCTTGCATTAAACTGGGCCTTCAGGCAACTTGTGTTGCGTTTTAAACCAAAATATTTTGGATTCCTCGATCACGACATTTATCCCGTGAAAGAAGAAACTATTATTCCGTTACTTGATAAACAACAAATTTACGGGCACCTGCAGCACAGGGATGATTATTGGTATTTATGGCCAGGACTGTGTTTCTTTAAGTTTAACGAACTCTTTGACGCAAACGTGGATTTTGGGGCAGGTAATGTAAATGGAGTAAATGTAGATACAGGAGGCGCATTGTATAAAACTATTTATTCAAAATTGAACAGAGATAAAATTGCATTTCCTTCTCAACGTTACGAAGATTTGCGTGAAGGAGATCTTATTCAGTCAGACAAAGTTGAATATATTGGCAACTGGATGCATTCTTTTAATGGATCTTACTGGATCACAATCAAAGATAAGGAGCAGCAATTAGAAAACCTGATCAATCAATACCAGCAATGAAAATGCCGCCGCTTGTTAGTGTTATACTGCCTGTTTTCAACGGTGAGGAACAAATAAAAAATTCTGTCCGGAGTATTCTTGATCAGACTTTTTCTGATTTCGAGTTGATTATACTAAACGACGGTTCAAAAGATAATACGCTTTCAATTCTGAATGAAATAAAGGATGAGAGGCTGGTTATTGTTGATCAACCGAATATGGGAATGGGAAGGACGCTGAACCGGGGAGTTGAGCTTGCAAAAGGAAAATTTATCGCGCGCCAGGATCATGACGATATTTCTTTTCCTGAGCGATTAGGTAAACAGGTCTCATTTATGCAAAACAATCCGGATGCAGTACTCGCAGGCTCCTATGCTGAGATTGTGGACTCTAACGGTAAGTCCACTGGAAGATTTCATAAACATCCTGTTTCAGACATAGAACTTAAGGCTAATCTTTATTTTGATAATCCTTTTGTGCACAGCTCTGTTATTCTGAGAAGTGATATTTTA
>CBIHPU010000353.1:0-4703 GCA_966211935.1 uncultured bacterium
GTTATTGCGTATATAGAACTAGAGGGATTGCAGCGTGCAACTACTCAAATGAAACAAAATGCATTAAATTCAATAAGCACGTTTGCAAATGGAAGTACATCTTCAGTTTGGACTAATATTTCAAGGACTGCATTTGCAAATTCTTTAACTCAAATGGTGAATGACTCCCGAATAATAAATCAAGCGAATTCAAATTTGTGTGGAATTGCTGCAGCATGCCGTGCTTTGATTGATTACGACCCAGAAAACTTCGTTGCCTTGGCTATAAGTTTATACGAGAAAGGTTGGGCGGATAACGTATCGTTTTTCCATGATAATATTGAAGCTAATATAGACTTATATGGTAAATCACCGACGAATGGACTAGATCCAGCTTCTTACATTATCATGTCTTCTATGAGAAACTCTTATAATTTGGCTTGCAGTTATGATCCTTCAACTGACACTGGCCTTGATGGGTTTACTTACCCCGGAGATGTCGCTGACATAGCCACTAATTTTGGTAATCTTGCTGACGTCACTAGTGACTATAGCCAAGATACCAAAGGTTTAAACAATGCTTTAACTAATGGCGCAATGGTTATTGGTTTATTTGATATAACACAACTCAGAACAGGTGTTCCAGATTCAGATATTCTTCAAAGTACTTTTGGTAACCATTATATAGTTGTCAATAGCATTGTTGAAAATAATGGTAATGTAATAATAAATTATTGGAATTATGGTGATACAAGCCAAACACAAACAACTATAACTACATCAAAAGCAAATTATGAGGGGGCACTTAAAAATTACACGATACTTGACGCAGAATAGAATTCTCTTTATATTAATTCTCTGCTTTATTTTCAGTTGTTCAGAACCGAAATGGATTGACAATAAGTTCGCCGTTACATCTATTTCTCTCCTAAGAAATAATGATAAGTGTGAGGTTCGTTTTAACGTTCGATATTATTCTGATTCTACCTTCAAACATTCATTTCAAAGCGCGATTGAAAGGGGCGTAAATGGATGCAATTGTAAAATTATTTTTCTGGGATTTGACACACTCAGTCAAACAACTTATAAAAACATTGTTTTCGACTCAATAGTCAAAGGCTTTAACCAAAAAAAACATGAATACTCTGGTGAACAAATTCTGAAACCAATAGAAATCGATTGCGACACTTCAACGTATGCTCGCTTGAAACTCATATTATACGATTCAATAAGTCAATCAATCAAAATTTATGAAAGTAATTAACTAATAGATGGGGAGTCTTGATAGCACTTAAAATCTATTTTTTGTGGTTAAAATTGGAACATAATCAGTTATTTACTATTTCTACTAACCGAAATGATTTTTTCAATTAAAATCTTGTGAGCGCCTGTACATCCGTGATATGTAATGTTGTGCGGATATTTTGAATATTTCGCTTTTACGTATAAGGTTAATAATGTCGAATCTGGAGTCGGATATATTTGTTTATAATTTTCAATATCACTTTTATTAAATGTCGGCAATACAATTTCTCCCTTTAAGTTTTTGAAGTTTGTATTATAAACTTCCTCCACAAGAAAATGAGCCCCTTCTATATCGCAGTCTATAGGTACATTATTAAGTTTTAAATAAACAGATTCTGAAAAGAACGAATTATTTTTATAATAAATCGCTCCCCAAATTACTGTCGAAAGTACTATTAGTACTATAACTAAATAAATAAATTTCTTCATGTTAATATATTCCGATAGTTATTTCCCACCGTCTTCAATCAATGGTAATTTATCTTCAGCTGCATTTTCGTTAATCTCTGTAATATTATCGATTTTATAAATTGGTTTGTTTTTTTGAAAATCACGAAAATCCTCTGTGTCATAATATTTTTTTATCATCGCTCTTAGTTCTTTGATACGGCCAGCAGTTAAATATTTTCCATTTTCAAGCGTATTCGTACTAAATAATGTTTCAATTTCTTTAAAGTAGGAAGTCAATTCTTCCGTCATATTCTCATTAGCTCTCATGTCACTTCCAAAATAAATTCCCAAATAGTTCGAAAGCATATCCTCGGGCGCAAAAGCACTTGATCGTCCTTTTGGATCGCTTACACTAGCTTGATCTTCTTCTTCATCAACAGCGGCCCATTTTACCACCCACTCAGAGTAATTCGTAGCAAGACTTGCGCATTTAAAGAAATGAACAGCATCAAGTGGAAAGCCACCCAAATCAACATATTTCCCTAAATTTTTGTTGTAACTGAAATTTTCAATTTTATCTTTACCAGTACCAACAGTCTTGATTTGTTGCTCAGGTGCGCGATAATCATCATCTATAAGCTGTAATTTTCGGTGAGAGTTTACAACATAAAGCCGTGGTACTATCAGGTGCTCGTTCGCAGCTACTTCCCACATCGCAAACACCTTTAAAAATGAGGCCTTGCTATTAGTTTTATCACCAATGGAATATTTACCATCTGGATCCAAGAAATAAATTGGACTGTTATTGAAAGCTACGTAGGGAGAAAAATGCGCTTGAAAAATTGGATCAATTGACAGCCATCTCCCTAGTCTCGAGTCATAAATCCTAGCCCCAAAATCATAATCACCTCCATCAACAGTAGTCTCATTGTCTTTCTCCTTCCCATTAAACCCATATCTGTATGATGGTGAGCTAAATGTCCGCCCCGGCATTGGGCTACCAAATGGATAGTAATGTCTACTGATAATCAAGTTAAAACAAGTTTTGGTTTTTAAAACACAAATACGTTGGTATGAAATTCGGTAAAATTTTTTTAAGATGCACATTCATTTTTTTTCATTTCCATCAAGGAAAAAATTCAATTAGGCCCAGGAGAAGGCGACCCAGGAAGTATTGTTGCGATAAAATTGCCGCCGTTTCAAAACAACTCCATTAATCCCCCCCAATATTTTATTCTCTACTTTTACAGAAATTTATTCGCCTGTTATGTCTGACAACAAAGAAACCCGCGCCATTCACACGCAACTGCCTAAGACAGATTTCAAAGAAAATTCCTCTCCGATATATCTTACTTCAAGCTTTACTTTTGAAGATGCGGAAGATATGCGGGCCACTTTCGCTGATGAGAAAGAGGGATATATTTATTCAAGGTTTTCAAATCCCAATTCTACGGAGTTCATAGATAAAATGTGCTTGCTTGAAGGAACTGAAGTGGGAATGGCAACTGCGAGCGGAATGGCTGCCGTGTTCGCGTCTTTCATGGCGCTGATGAAAAGCGGTGATCATTTATTATCCTGCGCCTCTATTTTCGGCTCCACTCACAACATCATCAGCAAATATCTTCCCAAATACGGAATTGATCATTCTTATTTCGACGCCAACAAACCGGAAACATGGGAGAAACTTTTTAAACCCAACACAAAAATGGTTTATGTTGAAACGCCAACCAATCCGGGCGTTGACATCATCGACCTTGAATATCTTGGTAAACTATGCAAGAAACACAATGTCATTTTCAACGTGGATAATTGTTTCGCTACTCCGTATTTACAACAACCCGCAAAATTCGGAGCGGATATTATTATTCACTCCGCGACAAAATATATTGACGGACAAGGGCGCGTTCTTGGCGGTTGCGCCCTTGGAAGAAAAGATCTGATAAAAGAAATTTTTTTATTTGTCCGTAACACCGGCGCTTCACTTTCTCCTTTCAACGCTTGGATACTGAGCAAGAGTCTGGAAACATTACACATCAGAATGGAACGTCACAGCAGCAACGCGGAAAAATTAGCGAAGGCGCTTGAAGGTAATTCACAGATCTCATTTGTAAAGTATCCATTTCTTCCATCTCATCCTCAGTACAACATTGCAAAAAAACAAATGAGCGGGGGTGGTGGTATTGTAACTTTTGAATTAAAAGGTGGAATTGATTCCGGAAGAAAATTTCTGGATGCGCTTCAGCTATCAACGCTTACAGCAAATCTTGGCGATACAAAAACAATAGCGACACATCCTGCCAGCACAACGCATTCACGTTTATCTGAAGCGGAGCGACTTGAAGTAGGTATAACGCCCGGACTCATCAGGATCTCTGCAGGACTCGAACATCCGGATGATATAATAAAAGATATTCTGCACGCGATTGAGCAAATATGAGTTTTAGAAAGAATATAAATTTTTACTGTGCGAATTTCGAGATCATGAAGATCATCCCTTCTTTGTTTAATAATTAGTACAACAGAAAGGTTATTGCCTTCGAATCCTAATTATACCCCTGTAACCCGTTTGCGTTTTATACCGTATACGTCGAAACACTGATGGTCGTCGGTAGTTTTACTTAGCCTTTGACCTTGCAAAATCAGAAAGTTCTTTTATCTTTTCTAAACCAAAATTCCCACCTGATGAACAAATTATTACTCACCTTTTGTGTGTCTTTTTTTGCCTGCATTAACGCAATGGCAGCGGGACACGTAGCATCCATTACAGTAAATCAAAACGTAAGTTGTTTCGGATTGTCTGATGGATCGGCAACAGCTTCCGTAAGCGGTGGAACTGGTCCTTTCTCTTATAATTGGAGCAATTCAGCAACCGGAACTGTTTTAAATAATGTTCCCGCGGGAAACTATTATTGTATTGTTACCGACAGTTCAGACATGACAGTCGACACTGCGTTTTGTACCATTACCCAGCCCTCGCAGATAAATGCAGCGGCTATCAACAACGGACCATATTGTATAGGAGCAACAAT
>CBIHPU010000354.1:0-4701 GCA_966211935.1 uncultured bacterium
AATTTTTATTTCGGCATTAGTTTCAAATTGAAAACGGCTATGCTGATCGAAATATTCTATATGAGCCGGCCTGACCCAGCCATTCCAGAAATTAGAACCAAAAAAAGGTATCTGCGTTGTGTCAGCGTTTGGACCGAATTCATAAATGCCATACCAGTAATCAAAAAGGTTATATGATTCCGTACTGAGTGAGATCACAGGCAATGTAGTTGAATCCTTTATGAAATAACTGTTGGTAACATCAGCACCCGGAAGTATGCCGGGAGAAATGGCAAAACACTTGGCTCTTACAACAGAATTTGAATCGATTTGGATGGGCGTAGAATAAACAGGCGACCACATTGTTGGAACAGCTCCATCAGTTGTATAACGAATAAGGTTACCCGCAGGCGCGCTCAATGTTACTGTTTGTGAACTGCTGTAGTAACCTGCCGGAGGAAACATAGTCGGTTCATCTGCATAATCAGTATAGCAGGTTGAGTTGTTATTTGTTTTGTTCGCGCTTGGGTCATTGAAGAGACACCAGTTGGCAGAACCATCCGGCAATCTTCCCATGCTGTTATTCATCTGCATCGCGTCAATAGTTCGCTGATCAAGTATTGTTCCGCCCGCATCACGCAAAATTAGTTGCTGACCAGTTGAGTTCAGATTGAAATCGGTATGAAGATTCACCTGCGCGGGAAATGGATAAAACGTAACGCTCGTGTCACTGATTCCGAGCAGCAAATACGCAATGGCCGTCATGTCATCCATACCATTCTGAAAATTGTGAACCTGAATTGCAAATGTGTTCACACCAACAAGCAGAGCTGAATCCATTATTTCTTTCGATATAATCGCACCCACGGAAATATTTCCATTCTGATACATTTGCGCTTCGTGCTCATCATAAGCATAAGTTGTGTTGGTAGGGTGATCTCCTGCAACTCCAACATTTAAGCGAGCTATCTCTACTCCGTTCAGATACGCCACAAATCCATCGTCTATATCTCCAAGCACCGCACCCGGAATTATTTTACTTGTATCCGCGAGATAAAAGCTCTGGCGCATATACAAAGCGGTTGTTGGGGGGATAACGGTTCCATCATCATTATCGCCATATCCAATGCCGCCCGCGCCACTGCTCCATGCCGCATCGTTAAATGTTGGAAGCATCCAGTTACTTGGAGGATTTACTGCGCCAATATCATATTTCCAGATCCCGGCGGCGTAAACAGGAACTTCCCAATGATGGAAATAGTCCCTTCTGTTTTTTTCAGAGCAAAAAACAGTCAGAAAACTGTCTGGTTGAATAATTATTTTTGGAAAATTCCAGGTGTGTGTTTTAAAATCTTCAACTTTTGTAATGGAATAATTTTCCAGATTAATGGCAGTTGGTGAACTATTGTACAACTCAATCCAGTCTTCGTAGTCACCATCTTCGTCTGCATAACCTGTATCCGCGGCGCTGGATACTTCGTTTATTACCAACTGAGCTTTAGTTGTCAGTGTAATTGAATTCAATAATATCAAAAAAAATAAAATTTTTTTCAAGCGATGGTTATTGCGTTGTTAAGTAAATTTAGTGAATTTTCTAATCCTTATATTTACGTAACAGATAATAATAGAATGGAAATCGTTACAGCGCAAAAACTGGTGGATGTTTGGATCAAAAACCACGGGGTGAGATATTTTAACGAACTCACCAACATGGCCATATTAACAGAAGAGGTTGGGGAGGTGGCAAGAATAATGGCGAGAGAATACGGGGAGCAATCAAAAAAGAAAACGGATAAGAAAAAAAAACTTGCTGACGAACTGGCTGATGTTTTATTTGTGTTGATTTGTATTGCGAACCAGACCGGAGTTGACCTTCAGCAGGCATTTGAAAAGAACCTGGAAAAGAAAACGAAGCGTGATAAGGATCGGCATAAGAAAAATAAAAAACTCAGGAAGTAAATTACTACTCAATTTCAATAGCGAGAATTTCTCCGTAAATATTTTTGGAAGGGAATGGGATTTTGTTCTGATCAAATGGCGCCTCAGGCCACCAGTTCGATAAATGGTATTCCTGCGTAATAATCAGTATCATCTGGTTGTCTGGAATTTTGGTGATTTCTTCCCCCATCCATGAAAATTCTTTCAGCTTATCTTTTTCCGGCCCCATTCTCCAGATGATTTCTTTTGGTGTCCATTCAATCTCAAACCAGTAGTAGTCTCTGCCAAACAGTTCGTCGTCAGAAGCGGGATATTTGCTGGTTATCGCCTGGTGCCAATCATCCCACCTGTGCATTACATATTCGTTTTCATTATGCTCAACCGGAAATGCACCTATTTCAAAATCATCAGCATCGCGGCACGCAAGATCCCAGTTTGTTGTTGTTACCATTATTTTATCCGAGTCCGAAGCAGGTTCTTCCGGTTTCTTAAGTCTTGAGTCGCTATATGAAGTTAGCGGCCAGCCTCGCGCCGCTTTTACAATTTCAATGTCAATTTCAGTGTAAGAGTTTCTTGATACTCTTTTCGCTTCTGGTCCGGCAGTAATTTCTTTTGGTATATAGCCTTCATTAAAGCATGTGCCACGTTGGTTCCAATTTCCTTTCATGTTTAAAAGCCATATGGCGTTTGTAAGACCGTTCCATACCTGATGCCTGTTTAGTAACTGAGACAATTTAACTTTAACGCGGTATTTTCCATAGGTGAAACCGTGACGGGTTACCACTCCAACATTTTCTTTTCTGAATTTATTGTTTTCAGTGGCTGGATTGAACATGATTATTTTTTGTTGAACGCTGTCATAGTAAACAGTTTTGCAGGGACAGTCCGTTGCGGTGATCGGAACCTTTACCGGCGAAAATTTATTTACTGATTTATAATATTCTTTTGAAAATTCATCACCGTTTACATCCGCTGCCCTGCCAACATTTTCAAAAGTCTTTGTCTTGTCGATAATATGTATGAACTGTTCCAGGCCAGCCTGCTTCAACATGGTTTCTGATGAATTGCATAAGGCCGAAAAATTTTCTTTTGAATAGTCACCGTTGCTGAAATTGGAAGGATTAGAGAATATACCCGTATGTAAAGGAACAGACGCCTTAACTTTAAAAGCGGGTTTATTTATTACCGCTATTTCATTGTCAAAATCTGAAAGTGAGCCTGAGAAAAACGCGAATGGATTTTTGTAAGAACTGTCTGAATCAATTCTGGAAATATCCTGGATAGCAGCAGGAACGTCTTTAAGATGCGCCGCGGTTGTCACGACCAGCATAAAATTATAATTTCCAACTCTGGGATTTCTTTTCCATCGATGATTCTTTCTTATTTTCTTTTTTCCATCACGTAAACTGAAAATTGCGTCCTGTTCAATTTGTTTCTCAATGGGCAAATTACTTTTTTTAGCTTTTTGAGTGATGGATTCCATCCACCCCGGAGTTTCTTTGATATAATTGATCAAACCGTTGAGTTCGTCCTCGGTGTAGGGTATGTCGTCCTGGTTGCCATAAAACTGTTGTTCGTTTCTCGGATTACCAATTATCGATATGGAGTCTGAAATATTATGAAACTTCCCGTCTGCTTCTATCCGGCCAAGTCTTTTAAACATCATTTTTGCCTCTTCCCAGCTGCCATAAAAATTGTTTTCGTTTCCCTGTTCATCTTCCGGAATTTTGTAGGACTCATTCTGATAGTAGATCTTATAAAAAAATTCTGTTTCATCGTTAAGATTATTTTTCAGATCAAATGAGAAAACAAATTTTCCTCCCTTAACCTGCCGAATACTGGGAATAACAAAGCCGTTCAGATACGCGTCGGTATAATCGAGGTCCAATATTTTTACCGAATCTTTCTCATTGTAATTTGTAATAGGAATAAAGTTTTTTACTTCGAAAGAGGAGTTGTCTTTGTCGCATGAACCTAGCACCAGAAGTAAGAGAATGAAGTAAGGAAACTGAAATTTAACCTGATACATAATATTATTTTGTTTTTTTATAAGGAACCAGGAATTCCCGGATTAATTTTTGAAGCTGATTGAACTCTACGAGAAAACCATCATGGCCGAAAATGGAATCGATTTCTTTATATACAGCATTAGGCATGTGTGACGCAATAAACTTTTGTTCGGGAGTTGGACACAAGAAATCGCTGCTGATACCAACAACCAGAGTTTTTTGTTTGATGGAGCTTAAAACATTCTCAACTGAATTACGTCCGCGCGCAATGTTGTGACTGTCCATTGCTTTTGAGAGCAGCCAGTAGCTGAAAGCATTGAATCGTTTTGCAAGTTTGTTGCCCTGGTGTATTATATAAGATGAAGCTTTGAAGTTGTCTGTTTTACTCTCATCAGGATCTGTCTGTAATTTACCAAACGCTTCATAACTTCGATAAGTTAGCATTCCAATCGCACGGGCCGCTTTTAGTCCGTTTGCACCTGCATCATCGCGCATCTCCTTCCATGTTGGATCAGCTTCTATTGCCAGTCTTTGCGCTGTATGAATGGAAATTCCCCACGCGCTTTCTTTTGCGGATGTTGTGGTAAGAATTAAATTCTGAAAAAGTTGTGGCTCCATTACCGCCCATTCAAGAATTTGGTATGCGCCCATGCTGCCCCCCGCGCAGCACCAGATTTTATCTATTCCAAGATGTTTACGCAGTAATATGTGAGCGTTAACCATATCCCTAATTGTAACGGAAGGAAAGGAGGAATAGTATTTTTTTCATGTTTCC
>CBIHPU010000355.1:0-4698 GCA_966211935.1 uncultured bacterium
ACTATCTGCAATAATAGCGGGAATAGTTTTAGGTTTCATTTCATATCGCAGCGGCAGCATTTTATTGGGATTCCTTTGTCACATCAGCGTTGCGTTGAGCATGGACCTGATGTCGCTTTGGAGAGAAGGATATTTTGGTTAAAAGGAAAATTCTGTTGTTGAAATAATTCGTTTGATCAGATTTAAAGTTTAATAATTGGGCAAACGACTGATTCCACGGATCAGCTCATCAAAAAGGCGTTTTCAATAAACAACATGAACGATCGCTATTAAAGTTCAGTTCCTGTAAAATTCATTTACGTTTATTGATAACACTATACTTGAATTACAATCCAAGTTCCTTTGCGTGTCGTGAGGATTTCTGCGGATTCCATGGGTCATCGTATGATTTTTTCCAGAATATTTCCTGTATATACGCTATGCTTCTTACAATCCTCAGGTAATAGCCGCTGTAAATAACCATGAGCGGTAAGTATGGCAGAAAATAATACATAGGCGCATTTTTTCGCGTACGGAAGGGCGAGAATACAATGTATTTAATATAATTGGACACTGAATACAATAAAACATTAAACGGAACAATGAACAATAATAGTGAAGTGTAGTTAAGCAGCATGTCAATAATATATACATACCACTTCACATTTAAAACAAGATTGTAAGTGATGTTTTCTACAAAAGAAATAAAGTTGGCCCATCTGAATGTGGCTGTTGGAAAAAATACATCACGGTGTTTACGCAGACGAAAACGGATCAGTGATTTATCCCAACGCAAACGCTGCTTCACCAGTCTTCTGAAATCTTTCGGGACCGAGGTTTGACAAACCGCTTCAGGTTCGAACCATATCTTGAATCCGAGTTTTCGGATCTTTACAGTAATATCTCCGTCAAGACCAGGACCTATATCCCAGGCACCTACCATTTCCAGAACATCACGTCTGAATGCACCGAATGCGCCGGAAATAACCCGATAAATTCCAAGGTAAGAACTAGTGATTCTACCAATTGAAATTGTATCTGAATACTCAATTGCCTGCAGTGTTGCAGCGAGACTTTCTTTATAATTGCGTACAAGTACATTTCCGCCAACAGCGCCGATCTTTTCGTCTGTATAAAAAGGGATCAGAATGTTTTCGATTGCGTCATTGTCATACGAACAATCGGCATCCAGGTGTATTACAAATTTTCCTTTTGAATAACGATACCCAAGATTAGCTGCGGAAGCTTTACCGCCGCGCACTTCATTTCTGAGAAACATATCAATGTGCCCATTCTTCTGAAGACTTTTACAGATCATCTCCGTATTGTCATCACTTCCGTCATCAATTACTATAAATTCAAAATTGCGGTACGTCTGTTCCCGCATGCTCATTGATAATTTATATATATGTTCTCCCTCGTTCTTACCAGGAACAATAATTGAAACAAGAGGATAATCGAGAAATAATTGACGGCGGGCCTCTTCCAGGCGAAGCTTTCGCGTCTTTTTCCCGATACGCCAAATGAGCAATGTCGTGATTTCAAGAAGAAAAAAACGGATGAACTCGAAAAAGAAAAAGAACCAGAATATCCGGATCAATTTTCCCGGACCAACAACGGCCAGGTAATTAAAAAATCCGTCTATCGCTTCTATCATTTTCTTTTTAATTCTTTAAAGTAATAACTGACATTGATTAATCATGCATTTCTGTCAGTTCCTTTGTGATCCGTTTAATCTGTATATCAAAAGCTTCATTTTTATTAAGCTCCACGGTGCGTGAGTGGATGTGCAGGTTGAATTTGTCAAAGTTGTTTTGTATGAGTTTTTGAATCTTCGCTTCAATATTGTCAATATGAACTTTAGCGTCATTCAACGGCACATCGTTTATACAGATGTAAAAAATTGAAGGATTATGCATGGTGATGAAATCTGCTGGAGTGATGTTTTCCCGCATGATCTGTACCAGCTCATTTATAAATGTTTTCTCTTTTGTTTTACCTATCTTTTTTAGCAGGTCGAAAATATTATCCAGGTATAGAACGGAAATGTGAGCGCTCAGGCCGGGTGTGTGTTTAATCCGCTCGAGCTCATAATGCATCATCGTATTAAACGTCTGCACGCTTACTGTGCCGAAAATATCATGCACTTCGTGAAATTCGCGGGTGATCAATCCTGTTACCGCCGCATTTCTCCCTTTTTTGGTCAGTTTATAAAGATTGATGTGTTTCGGAACAAGAAATTGTACTTCTGCATCGCTTCCGCACTGCATACATTTAGCCTTTACAAGATAATCCTGGAAATTGTTATTACAACTGTTACAATGATTAATGATGGACGGTTTGTCATAATCTACACCAATATGACGCAAAGCTTTCGAACACTTTGGACATCCAAGTACGCTGTCTACGTTGTTCTTGTAATCGGATATCGGACCAATATAACCGCATGAAAAGTGATGAACAAGATCTTCAGAATGCATATTCGCTGAATCGCAGAAAGGACAAATTTCGCGATACGATAGATGCCCGTTACCACAATTGTTGCATAGGTAAACCCGGTCAATAAAATCGGGCCAGATCAGATCTTCGCGTTGCGCCCAGCTCAGGATTTCCAGAACCTTTGATTCTTCAAAATAATCAAAATTCACAGAGAGAATCGGGTAGGTAAATCCAATTGATGAACTGCTATCTGGAACAGGGTGCAAAGTTTTTAGCTCGCGGGTATACAAGTAATTCAACACTTTCTTAAAGATCTGTACCTCGTATGTATTGGATGGAGAATTATCAAGATGTGTACTCCGAATGAATAATTGCTTTACGTCATTAATAATTTCCTTTATCTGATCAATAGAAAAAATAATTCCATCGTTAAGGTGCTTTATAATTGGGTCGCTGGTTTCTTTTGAGTTGATAAGAAAAATCGGTTTCAGATAAAACTCCGGGTTATATGAACTTCTGAATTTTTTTAGAATGATCTTTGCGAAATCTATATCGGACGCATCCAGAATTATTGCGTCATAACCAACGAGGTTATCGATCTTCAGTGTTGAAAAGCTTTCAAAATAATAGATAAGCTGATTGTCAAACACAAGCTGGTTGTCTTTGAACTGCAAACCTCCCTGCTGAGGTTTGTTTTCTTCTCCTTTAATATTTGAACTTGGTAATTTCAACACCCATTTTATAAAACGCTTTCCATTTTTTTGCTTCATCATCATTCAACGGATAGATATCCGCAGAAATGGTTCGCGTTGTTGGTTCATACTTTTTTTGAAACTCTTCCGGCATCGCGTAGGTAGCAAAATAAAATCGCTTAAGTACACCCAGGCTTGTTGTTCCATCAGGAAATTCGATTTTAAAAACGTCTCCCTGGTGCAATTGATCCAGATTATCCTGCTCGAAAAATGCTTTTATTGTAAGATTATAATTCTTATGCAAAGAGATTATTTGTTCGCTCTTTAACGCAGTTTCATACTGTTGAAGATTAACACGTGTAATTATTCCGTCAATCGGAGAAACAAAATAACGGGGAGCAGACAAATATTCTCCGCTAAAAGCATTGATGTTGTTCCCGTAAACATAATTGCCACCAGAACTTTTTGTGTTGATCTCCGTGGTTCGGTTTTCACCGGGAGGCGGGACTGCATTTTGAGCCATCAGAGCTTGCAGCTGAAGATTTTCGTTTTGTAATTTTTCGTTTTCTGATACAAGCTTTGCTATTTCCGTTTTCAACTGGTCCAGTCTCGATTTAGGCAAAACATCCAGTATGACTTCATTTGTTATCCTTCGCGCTTCAGATTGATACATTTCCAGCAACATATTATTCTGGTTAATATCAATGTTGTTCATCGCGATTTTCTTTTTCATATTATAAACCTCTTTCCACCACCAGTCATCATCACTACCTGAATTGCCTATTGTAATATTTGTTCTGCCACTGCTATTTTGTTTGTCAGCGCTGGAATACACAAACAAAGTGTCGTTCACTTTTACGCTGTCTCCTTCAGCCACACGAAAATCCATAATACGAACATCTTCGGTCATTCTTATTGACAAACTCTCCAGTAACACCTGTCCGTTTGCGTTAATATATAGGGTTTTATGCACCACGTAATACACAATGAAAAACAGAAAAAGTGAAAGCAGGATCAAATAAATGATCCTGTCCCAGTTCCTGCTCTTGCGGATCTTCTCTTCATTGACTACCCGAATCAGCGATTTATTTCTCTGAAAGTTTACAGATTTCATTTCGCTAATTATCTTTTGTGTCCAGTGTTTCCTTATCAACCATTATTTTATCCATTTCAACCAGATCATCAATATCATGTATCGCGTAATTTTTAACGTCAAGTTTTTCTATCAGCGATTTGATCTTATTGTTCAGCTCAATTTTATTTTTAAAATCTTTTGTTCGTTGCGCTATTACCAGGCGCTTTAAATCAATTTTTCTTTCTTCCGCTGTTTTTCTAAAGATAAACTCTTCACCTGTATTTTCATATGCCATCAAATAAATGTGATTGCACAAACTATCGATGGTTTTCAGCACATCGTCGGGATATGAAAGGGGAATCGATACTGATAAATTGATTTTATTTTGCAAGGTGAATACTGACGCTGTTGCAAGAAGCTTTTTATAGGAAGCGAAAAGTAGATCGGGATTTTCTTTAAACGGCGGAGCGGTATGAGGTTCAATATCCAGGTGAATTGCTGTTACCTTACTTA
>CBIHPU010000356.1:0-4697 GCA_966211935.1 uncultured bacterium
GTGTGAAGTGTCTTGCCGAAGAGCCAAAAAAAGCCTTCACCTTTATGGAAGTGATAGAACAACATTTAAAACCATTGAGAATTCCCGCCTTTTACGGAGCAATGACCGGACACATTGCAGACAAGCTAACGTTACCGGTTGGAGGTATGGTGGAGATGAACGCGGAGACCGGATCAATCAGGATGTTGGAAACGGGTGTGATTTAATTTTTTTATCCGGTTTATTTTTTATCAATTTATTTTATAAAAACTCTCCTGTATCTTTACGACAATGAAGAAAGCGGAGAAAATTATTTTGTTTATTGTGTGTCTGTCACACTTGCTGCCGGCGCAGAACGAAAAACTGAAATGGTACCTTTCAAAAGACAGCAGCAATTATTTCCGATCTGTTTTTACACTGCAAACCTGGGTTCGTTACAATCAGAATAATCCTGGCAGCACAGTAAACGGTTACGCGCAATCTGAAACGTTTGATATCGGGATACGCCGCGCTCGACTGCAAATGTTTGGACAATTACACAAACGCGCTTTTCTTTATGTTCAACTTGGAATAAACAACTTCAATTATATTTCCGCGCGCAAGCCTTCTTTTTTTGTGCACGACGCTGTTACAGAATTTATCATTCACCCGAAATATTTATCTGTAGGCGCGGGATTAAGCGCATGGAGTGGATTCGCGCGCTATGCGGCTCCTTCTGTTGCGTCAACATTAATGTCAGATGCTCCACTGTTTCAGCAGGTGACAAATGATGTAACCGATCAGTTCCTCAGAAAACTAAGCGTTTATTCAAAAGGAAAAATTAAAAAATTCGATTATCGTTTTGCGGTCAGCAAACCTTTGCCGGTACAGACCGCTTTATCTTCTGTCGATACTACATTAAAAAAATCTGCTACGTTCAGTCCGCTTCCTCCACAACTGCAATACCAGGCTTATCTTCAATATCAATTTCTGGATGAAGAATCAAATACGACAGCTTATACCTCCGGAACTTACCTGGGAAAGAAAAAAGTTCTTACGCTTGGCGCAGGAATCATTCATCAACAAGACGCTATGCGTTTCCTGGCTGATTCTTCCAAAACAAATTTCAGCGATATGATCCTTGTTGGCGCGGATGTGTTTTTTGAATTTCCATTCAACAAAGAAAAAAGAAACGCCATTACTTTTTATGGAGGTTATTTCTCCCTGGATCTTGGTCCAGGTTATTACAGAAACAGCGGCGTGATGAATATGACCAATGGAGTAAATTCCTTAACAAGTATCAACGGAACAGGAAATGCCTTTCCAATGGTTGGTACAGGTAAGGTTGTTTATTTTCAAACCGCTTATCTTTTCCGGAAAGACTTTTTGAAAAATCTTGGAACTCTTCAGCCATATTTTTCATATTTCAATGCAGCATACGAAGCATTTGCTGATCCGGTTATCGTTTATGAAGGAGGATGTAACTGGCTTGTTGACGAGAACAAGGTTAAAATAAGTCTCAATATTCAAAATCGTCCTGTTTTTACTTTAAAAAGTTCAGGAGAAAAATCTGAAGAAAAAGGTCAGCGAAAAAACATGGTTTACCTCCTGCTTCAGTATTTCATTCAGTAATTCCCCTTTTCTTAACATTAACTTAACATTGCCCGGAAATATTAACGTAAGGTTAATATTGAATTTCTCTGTGCTTAATGTTGTGGCGATACTTTTGTTTTCGAAGCCAGAGGGCGAATAAACAAAATTGAAATAATGAAAAAAATTCTTGCAATCAGTTTCTATCTTTTTTTTGGGATAATATCTGTAACAGCACAGGAAAACGTACACGCTGCACTTGGAAAGGGAATTAACTTTATGGCGAAAGACAGTTCTTTGTCAGTGAAGATGGGTTTTCGTTTTCAAACTTTGTTGATTGCTGAAAAGACACTCAATACAGATGATAAGGTAGAAAAAGAAATGATGATCAGGAGGTCTCGTCTCAAATTCGATGGTTTTGCGTTTTCCCCACGAATTGTTTATAAAGCAGAATTAGCGATAAGCAACCGTGACAACGGACCGATCATGAGCGAAGGTTCAACAGGAGCAAATATTGTACTTGACGCAGTCATGAAATTCAAAGCCACCAAACATTTGGCCGTTTGGTTTGGACAGACAAAATTACCAGGCAACCGCGAAAGGGTTATTTCTTCTCAGGCATTGCAATTTGTAGACCGCAGCCAGGTAAACAACAGATTTAACCTTGACCGCGACCTTGGAATCCAGTTACACCATACATTTAAAATTGGGAACGCGGTTTTCCGCGAGATAGCAGCAGTTAGCATGGGGCAGGGAAGAAATATTACAAAAGCAGATACTGGCGGATTTGATTATACCGGACGAATTGAAATACTCCCGTTTGGAAATTTTACAGATAACGGCGATTACTTCGACTCAGACCTGGCCCGCGAACCAAAACCAAAAATTTCAATAGGTGTTGGATACAATTTTAATGATGACGCCACACGTGATGCCGGTCAGCTGGGTAAATTCCTGAATGAAAGTCGCGATCTGGGAACAGTAATAGTTGATTTCATGTTCAAATATCGCGGCCTTTCGCTTACATCAGAATACATGAACAGGCAGACCACCGATCCTGTGCTAAAAGATTCGGTCAATTACTTTAAAACCGGTAGCGGATTGAATGTACAGGGCGGATATTTATTCAAGAAGAATTTTGAAATTGCTGCACGCTACACCATGGTAAATCCTGACGCCAAAATAAACCAGGTATTAAAGACTAAAAAAGATTCCGAAAGCACATACACTGAATATACCCTTGGGCTTTCGCGTTACATAAAGGCCCATAGTCTTAAAATTCAGACAGACTTTTCCTATATAACTGAAGAACTTGCAAATGATCCCGTTTTCCGATTCAGGCTGCAGATGGAAATGGCATTTTAGAAACTTATCGTTAAAATCACGATTTCACATAAAGAAGAATCTAAATTACGTAATCCTTAACATTGGCTTAACATTGAGATGATACATTTACATAAAATTTAAATAAACTATGTCAGCAAATTCAATTTTCCAGTTTCTGGTTCCTAAGGACAAGAAATTTTTCCCCTTGTTTGAAAGAGACGCGGCAAACCTTGTGTTAATGGGAGAAATTCTTGTAAAGCTGGTAAAAACAAGCAATCATACAGAGCGTTCAATTTTTTTAAGACAGCTTGAAGAACTCGAGCATAAAGGAGACGAGATCACCCACGAACTTTTTATTGAGCTGGGATCAAATTTCATCACTCCGTTCGACCGCGAGGACATACACGCTCTTGCTGCATCTATTGACGATGTGGCTGATTTCATACTAGGCGCAAGTACGCGAATGGATTTGTATAACATTACTGTTTACAGTGACGCTGTAGTACAGCTTTCAGAAAACGTTGCCGAAGGAGCGAAAGAAATTCAGAAAGCGGTTACTGCTTTGAAAAGCATGAAAAACATTAAAGGAGTTCGTGAGGCCTGCATCAAACTGAACAGTCTTGAGAATGAAGCCGACCGCATCTTCAACGTGGCTCTTGCTAAACTTTTTGAAACAGAAAAGGACGCTGTTGAACTCATTAAGCAAAAAGAACTCCTTTCAATTCTTGAAACTGCTACTGACAAAGCAGAAGACGCAGCAAATACACTCGAGTCGATCATTATCAAATACGCTTAAATATTTTAAAACGGTTTTATGACGCTTCTTATTACGGTTATAGTTCTTGCGCTGATTTTTGATTACATAAATGGATTTCATGATGCCGCAAACTCTATTGCCACGGTTGTATCAACCAAGGTTCTTTCTCCGTTCCAGGCTGTTTTGTGGGCCGCGTTCTTTAACGCGATTGTTCTTTTTCTCGCGCAATACAAACTGCTTGGTTTTGAGTTTAAGGTTGCCGATGCTGTCGCCAAGATTGTAAAGACAGACGCGATAGACATGTTTGTAATTCTTGCCGGACTGGTTGCCGCTATTACATGGAACCTGATTACCTGGTATGCCGGCATCCCTTCAAGTTCTTCTCATACTTTAATTGGTGGTTTTGCAGGCGCGGCGGTTGCGAAAGCCGGTTGGGAAGCGCTTGCTGATCTGAGCAAGATCTATACAACAGTCGCGTTTATTTTTCTCGCGCCAATTATCGGACTGCTGCTTGCCTATTTTATCAGCGTAATGATAATACACCTGTGCCGAAAAGCGAATCCTTACCGCGCGGACAGATGGTTTAAGAAACTGCAGCTTGTTTCTTCAGCGGCGTTTTCACTTGGACACGGAAGTAATGACGCGCAGAAAGTAATGGGTATTATTGCTGCCGCGCTCCTGGTTTATACTGCACAGCTCGATAAAGAAAAGCAGCCGGCTCCTGGTTGGGCTCAGGTTGGTAAGTCGTATAAATTCGACACAACATATTACGCCATTGATGTGAAGAAAATGGTAAAGGAAAATATTAATGGCGTTGATTATTATCTTGGTACAAAAGAAGATTTTGGATCGAAAGGAAAAAGCACAACTAAATCTGCCATGATAATCAAGACGGGAGAACTGATGAATGAAGTGGCAACACCTCGTGGCACAATGATGGGCGCGCCCGTTGAGAAATATGAGAAACTCGAAAAATTAAAACCAAAAGGCGGAATTGATCAGATTCCCCATTGGGTTCAATACGCATGTTTTATTGCGATTGGTTTAGGAACATTATCCGGAGGCT
>CBIHPU010000357.1:0-4677 GCA_966211935.1 uncultured bacterium
TGAAACCTTATGTTCCATTGGGAATATTGTATGTGAGCGCCTGGCTTGAAAAGAATGGAATAGCTAATGAAGTTTTCGATTCCACTTTTTCCGATTTCAACGAATTAAGTAAGAAACTTTCAAATCAGAAACCAAAACTGATTGGGATCTACACTAACCTGATGACAAAGTTGAATGTTTTGAAGATCATCAGGCTGGTGAAAGAGGAACTGAAACTTGATACAAAAATAATTCTCGGCGGACCCGAAGTTCGTCACCACGCGGAAAATTTTTTAAAGTTTGGTGCCGATCTGATTATTGTTGGTGAAGGAGAAGAGACCATGCTGGAAGTATGCAAAAGCTTCTTTCAAAATAATTTACTGCCGCAGGATGTTGAGGGAACCATTTTCTTAAAAGACAATGCTGTTTTCTCCACAACGGAAAGAAAGCTGATCAAAAGTTTAAGCGAGCTGCCAATTCCGGCGCGGAATAAAATTGATCTGCATAAATATTTAAAAGCATGGAAGAATAAACACGGTTACTCTCAACTATCAGTAAGTACTATGCGCGGTTGCCCTTACTCCTGCAAATGGTGCAGTCGCGCAGTTTATGGAGGAACTTACCGGCGTAGAAATCCCGTCCTTGTTGTTAATGAACTTGCTCAGTTGAAAGAGCAATATAATCCGGACAATTTCTGGTTTGTTGATGATGTGTTTACCATCTCTCACAAATGGTTGAATGAGTTCGCTTCTGAAATTAAAAAGCAGAATGTGAAAATTTCATACGAGATTATCACACGTGCTGATAGAATGAATGAAGAAGTGATTCAGACTTTAAAGGAATCCGGTTGTTTCAGGATCTGGATCGGAGCTGAAAGCGGCTCGCAGAAGATAATAGATGCAATGGACAGAAGAGTAGAGGCAAAGATGGTGAGGGAGATGATTCAATTAACCAGGAAGTATGGAATGGAAGCGGGTACATTTATAATGCTCGGTTATCCAGGAGAAACCAAAGAAGATATTAAAGAAACTATTTCTCATTTAATGATCTCTCAACCGGATTTTTATACCATCACCATTGCGTATCCGATCAAAGGGACCTTGCTTTATAACGAAATAGAAAAAAAGATCACCACTTCAAATTCATGGAGTGAGAGTACAGACCGCGAAACGGATTTTGAACGGATCCATTCAAGAAAGTTTTATGAGTATGGAGTGAGGTGGGTTTACAATGCCGTTGCTGCTTCAAGAACTACCGGGCAGCTTACAAAAATCAAGTATTTTACAAAAGCCATTGCATCTCAATTCATGATGATGTGGCATAAGTGATTTTTTGTAATTTCACGTCTCCATGAAAAACAGAAACGCTTCTCTCGTATTTATTTTAGTTACTATTTTAATTGATGTGATCGGATTTGGAATTATTATTCCAGTAATGCCCGATTTGATCACGCAACTTGGAAATGTCTCTCTGAGCCAGGCTTCTTATTACAGTGGATGGATGCTGTTCGCTTACGCAGTGATGCAGTTTATTTTCGCTCCGCTCATGGGTTCGTTGAGTGATCGCTTCGGTAGAAGACCCATACTTTTTATTTCGCTGGGTGGATTGGTTATCGATTACATGATCATGTCTTTCGCTCCTGATATAACCTGGTTGTTTGTCGGTCGCTGCATAGCAGGAATTATGGGGGCAAGTTTTACAACCGCGTCAGCTTATATTGCCGACATCAGTGAACCCGAGAAGCGTGCGCAGAATTATGGAATGATCGGAGTTGCTTTTGGCGTTGGATTTATAATCGGTCCATCATTGGGAAGTGTTTTATCGCAATTTGGATTACGCGTTCCCTTTTATTTTGCAGCGGGTTTGGCCTTCGTGAATTTAATGTATGGTATTTTTGTTTTACCTGAATCATTGAAGCAGGAAAACAGGAGATCTTTCTCATGGCTAAGAGCGAATCCTGTTGGCGGATTCTAACAGCTCTCCAAATATCCTGTCGTGCTGGGCTTTATGGCAACAATCGTTTTGGCTTACCTGGCTCATCACGCCGTTCAAAGTAACTGGAATTTTTATACCATGTATAAATTCAAGTGGGATAACGCGATGGTAGGATATTCTCTTACGTTTGTTGGAATTGTTGTAGCGCTTGTCCAGGGCGGATTGATAAGAATTATTCTTCCCCGTTTCGGACAAAAAAAATCTGTTTACGCGGGAATGGTTTTGACCATGATCGGATTTATCTGTTTTGCCTTTGCCAACCAGAGCTGGATGATGTTTGTGTTTTTGATTCCTTATGCTTTAGGTGGAATAGGTGGTCCGGCAATACAGGGAATCATGAGTAATGAGATCCCAGCCAACGCGCAGGGAGAATTGCAGGGCATCATGACCAGTGTAATGAGTGTGACATCAATTGTTGGTCCGTTGATGATGAATTATATTTTCGGTTACTTCACTTCAGAAAAGGCGCCGGTTGTTTTTCCGGGTGCCGCTATGCTGACCGGAGCTGTGCTTACCTTGTTTGGGATTTTCTTTTGTATAAAGCCTTTATCGAAGGTGAAGGGTTAATTCTGTTTATGAATGTGATGTTGCATTCTTAAAATTACGCTGAATAGCCACACACGAATAGTTTACAGTTGTTGTCTTGCTACGAATGTAACTTTTTCTATAAAGTTAATTGCAAAAATAAATTCTTTATTATTCGGTCTTTCGGCAAAGCCTCGTAACATGCAAAATAGTTTTTTACAGCTTTGACAAATAAAAGCGCTGCTTCATTTTCGTAGTCATTACTTATCCATTGATTCTCGCCTGAATCATTATGTTTTAGGTCATTTTTAGTTTTATTGATGCGGAAAATTAATTCTTTGTCATTTGGAATCTGTTTATTAAAATCTTTGTAAATGTTTTTTAAATATTGTATCTCATCTTGCATTGCGTTTCTGTTTTTTCGTTTTAGAGCTATTTTTCCAAGTATTTCTTCAGCAGCTCCAGAAAGTGTTATACAACTAATGTAATCACCAGCATTATACTGCTTTGCAGCACATCTTAATTGTACAAGTGCAATATCTTTTTTTTCCATAACGAGGAAGGATTGAGCTTACTTTTTACGCGATTTGTGATCGCTTCTACTTTGTTCTTAGATCTTCCGCTTTTTTAGAATATCATTTCGTAAAGTCATTTTAAAATCATCGTTTCTAGACATAGCAAGACATTAAGAGCGAGGTGAGCAAAATAAAAAAAGAATCGGCAAGCGCAACAATGGCTGATATGTGCAGCTTTATTTCTAACGTCTTGCATAATAAAACCAATTCCCTTCATATGTTTTTTCAAAGTTCTCCTTGCTATCAAATGTTAGAAAATAAGTATCACGCTTAATGTAATCAAACTCGTCATGTTGCTTTAAAATTTCAAAATATTGTTGTTTCATCTTTTCTGTGGTGCCATTTTTTTTCGCTTCATCAATTTGTTTATCTGTGTAAAAGAAATAAGTAGTTAAAGAAAATTGACGGTAAATTTCCCAAATATTTTCAGATGCTAACTTCTTTTTGAGAATGTCAATTGTTTCTTTAGGAATTTTCTCATTCACCTCTTCTCTGGCGATAGGTTCAAAGGCTGCAAAAATTACAAGAAGCCTTTTTGTGTCATATTTTTGAAGATGCTCCTTTGCAAAAAGTCTCGAGAAATAATTACCGTCAGTTTCGCCCTGCCGATTCAGAATTTCCCTGAATTTGTCGGCGATTATTGTCTGCTTTGCGGAGTCATAGTTACCAAATTTATCTCTGAATTTAAGCACGCTGTCATAGTACTCAAAAATAATGCTTAATCGAGGTCTATTCTTATCTACTTCAATTTTATCGTAATAGACGTTTAAAGGCTTGGTGTCAAACTTCTGACATATCCAGTTTGCCAGTTCTTGAAAAATTGAGTTAAG
Source organism: uncultured bacterium (assembly GCA_966211935.1). Lineage (GTDB taxonomy): Bacteria > Bacteroidota > Bacteroidia > B-17B0 > Aurantibacillaceae > AM-1111. Next base: position 3,905 of record CBIHPU010000357.1, read on the forward strand.
TTGTTTTACTCCTTGTTTCACAAGTTTGGTGTCGAAGTAGTCTGGGTCAGATGAAACAATCATGTTTTTGTAGCGTCACTAAAGTTGCACGTAACTAACTTCTCTACACTACACCGCCACACTATGCTCTCTCAGCGCGTCGTTCAACGATGTCTTCAGATCTGTGCTGGCTTTGCGTTTTCCAATGATCTACGCGCAGGGAACCTGGTATTCTCCCGCCGGAAATTGTTTTGTATATGAACCGGGGATCACAACACTTCTTTCAGGAACGTAACCTTTTGTTTCTACAGGTTTATCTCCCGTTACATCAATTATTTTGGTGGATTGTGTCAGTACTACATTCGCACCCAGAACAGCTTCTTTGCCAACTCGAACTCCTTCAACAACAATGCATCTCGAACCAACAAAACAATTGTCTTCAATTATTACAGGAGCCGCCTGTACTGGCTCAAGCACTCCGCCAATTCCAACTCCTCCGCTCAGGTGCACGTTTTTTCCAATCTGCGCGCAGCTGCCAACTGTTGCCCAGGTATCAACCATAGTTCCTGAATCAACGTAAGCGCCGATGTTTACATAAGACGGCATCATGATAACTCCGGAAGCGAGGTATGAACCATAACGCGCAATGGCGTGGGGAACAACACGAACACCCAGCGCGGCAAAATTGTGCTTCAGTTTTAATTTATCATGAAATTCAAAGGGACCTAATTCAATCGTTTCCATCTGCTGAATCGGAAAATATAAGATTACCGCTTTTTTAACCCAGTCATTTA
>CBIHPU010000358.1:0-4649 GCA_966211935.1 uncultured bacterium
AAGTTTGAAGTTGCGGATACTGGAATAGGGATCAGGAAAGATAAAATTTCAACAATCTTCGAAAGCTTTACGCAGGCTAGTTCTGATACCACCAGAAAATATGGAGGTACAGGCTTAGGGCTGACCATTGCGAAACAATTGGTAGAACTGCAGGATGGAAATATCTTTGTAACGAGTGAACTGAATAAAGGATCTGTTTTTGGATTTTATCTTCGTTTCAAAAAGTCATCACTTCAGGTCAGGAAAAAGAGTGTGGTAAGACCCGCTTCAGACAGACAGGTGCAAATGAAGTTCACGAAGGTGCTGGTAGTTGAAGATAATATTGTGAACAGAAAACTTGTCAGAAGACTTTTGGAGAACCAGGGTATAGAAGTGCATACCGCAATTAATGGTAAAATAGCGTTAAAGAAATTACAGCAGTCGGAGTTTCATTTGATTCTGATGGACCTGCAAATGCCGGTGATGGATGGATTTGAAACCGCGCGCAAGATCCGGCAGGAGATGGGAAATACGGAAATTCCCATAATAGCCGTAACCGCGCACGCTTTAAAAGGCGAAGCGGAGAAATGCCTGGAAGCCGGTATGAATGATTATCTCTCCAAGCCGATCATTGTGGAAGAGTTGTTCTCACGAATTGATAAATATGTTTACTACGACACGAAAAAGACTGCAGGAGTTTCTCTGAAAAATACAACGGAGATAGATCTTTCTTCTTTAAGTTCTATGATGAAAGGAAATGTCAGCCTTTTACAGGAAATGGCAGGATTATTTATTAATAATACGCCGCAATTATTAAAGAAACTGGATGGCTGTTTTGAAACGAATAATTTTGCGGGTTTAAAATTATACGCGCATAAATTAAGGTCAAGTGTAAAAATAATCGGTATGAAACGTTGTGATGAAGTGTTGGGATCTATTGAAGAGGGAATAAATGCGGGCACCATGAATGGGGAACTGCTCGAAGGTAAAATACGTGTTGTGAAAGAAAGTTGCACAAAAGCCATTGACGAACTTAAAGCGGAACTGAAACTCGGGTAATAGAATGATGAATTGCATTATAGTTGATGATGAGCCGATGACGCGGATGCTGATTGAGACACTTGTTCAGTCAACCGACACATTGAACCTTATTAAGAAATGCGCATCCGCGAAGGAAGCTCTTGGCGTTATGCTGAAAGAAAAGATACACCTTGTTTTTCTTGACGTGGAAATGCCGGGAATGAACGGAATACAGTTGATGGAGAGTTTGAAGAATCATGATGTGCAGGTTGTTCTTGTTACATCCAAGGATCAATATGCTGCCAGGGCCTTTGATTATGACGTAACAGATTATATTGTGAAGCCGATTACGGAGGAGCGTTTTTTGAAAGCTGTTTTAAAAGCCAAAGAAAAGCACGATCAGAAAAATGTAACAGAGGACCGCGACATTTTTTTTAAAGTGAAGAATTCCAAAATGGTGAAAGTAAATCTGAAAGATATTCTTTACATAGAAGCTTTGACCAATCACGTGTCAATTTATTCTTCAAACTCTGAAAGACTGGTTATACATTCAACGTTAAAAGCAATTGAAAGTAAACTTCCGGTTAAGAATTTCCTTCGTATTCATAATTCGTACCTGGTTCGGTTGGATAAAATAACCGGACTGGAAGGCAATTGCGTAGTGATCAATAAAAAGTTATTGCCTGTAAGCAGGGCCAACTGGAAATTACTTACTGATAGATTAGAAATGATTTGAGGTGTGCGACGATCAACTCAATTTGATTTTCTAAGCATTGTTATGCCGCCTGTTTCAATCACAAATCTTACCATATCCACAAACTTCAACGGCTTTGAAATATAGCGTACGCCCATGCGCAGGCTTTCCTGTATGTCAGGAATTTCAAATGTTGAAGTTAAAATGGCGACAGGAATATCTTTTGTGTTTTCGTCGGCGCGTATCTTATGCAGAAATTCTATCCCATCCATAACGGGAAGATTGAGATCCAGCAGTATTACAGAAGATTCGTTTTTACCTTCTTTGCTTGCTTTCTGAAGTAGAAAACTAAGTGCTTCTTCTCCGTCACGGAAGCACCTGACGTTGTTTGCAAGCTTGAAACTTTTTAATTCGCGTATTGTGAGATCAGTATCGGCGGCGGAGTCTTCTACCAACAGTATTTCCAGGTCTTTCATATGCACCAAATCTATTTCATTGCGGGGAACAATGTGAAGTTAAATAAAAAAAGAAAAAAATTCAATAGCTCACGCTGTTATTATGCGTTAACTCATTGCTGGCGGGTTTGGCTTTCAGAGTAAAATAAAAAGTAGAGCCGCGGTCTTTTTCAGAACTCATCCAGATGCTTCCTCCATGCCGCTCAACAATTTTTTTACAGATGGCTAATCCAATTCCGGTTCCGGGATATTTTTCTTTATGGTTCAGCCGCTGAAACATTTCGAAAATTTTATTTTCGTGTTTCGGATCAATTCCAATTCCATTATCCTGAACAGAAAAAACATAATTGTCTCCTTCCTTTTTCGCGGTTATCTGTATTTGCGGATCCTTCTCGCTCCTGAATTTAATGGCATTACCGATAAGATTCTGAAACAACATGGTGATTTGTGTATAATCCGCAGTTACCACCGGCAATTCACCGGTTTCAATTCTCACCTTGTTATCGCGGATGCTTAAGAACATGTTTTCCTGAACATCTTTTAAAACACTATGAATCTGAACCTGCTGAAAAGGTTTTACTTCCCTGTTGATACGGGAATATTCCAGAAGACTGATAATAATGTTGCGCATGCGCTGACTGGCATTCACAACGAAATTCATGTACTCTACAGTTTCTTCATCCAGGTCATTACTCATTTTCTTCTGAAGCAACTGAATGTAGCTGGTAATGGTTCTAAGCGGTTCCTGTAGATCGTGAGATGATACGTAGGCGAATTTCTCAAGCTCTTTATTACTTCTTTCCAGTTCAATTGTGCGTTGATGGAGCTGCTCATTCAACTGAGCAAGATTTTTGCTCATCGTTTCCAGTTCGTAGTTTTTCAGGTAGAGATCCGCGAATACGCCAACCTTAGCTTTCAGAATTTCGGGAACTATTGGTTTCAGAATGTAATCTACCGCTCCCAGCTGATAACCTTTAAAAATATTTGGTGACGGATTATTGTCTGCCGTAAGAAAAATGATGGGTATGTTTTTTAATTTCTGGCTTTGCCTGATGAACTCTGCCGTTTCAAGACCCGACATCACTGGCATCATTACATCCATCAATATGATTGAGAAATTATGCTCACGCAACAAAATTTTCAGCGCTTCCTTACCTGAATTAGCCTTTACAAGTTCATACTTTGGTGATGAAAGTATTACTTCTAAAGACATAAGATCTTCCTCCCGATCATCAACCAATAATATTTTCGCTTTGTGTTCCATAACTAATTTATCTTTCTTCAAATTATCAGTTGTATGCAAAATTATTTCAGCCAGACGCGCATTACAGGAAGCAATTGGTCCATGTTAACCGGTTTAGTAATGTAATCTGACGCGCCGGATTCAATGCATTTCTGCCTGTCACCCTTCATAGCTTTTGCCGTAACAGCTATAATTGAAATATTACGGTTCTTTTCCAGGTTACGGATCCTCTTCATTGTTTCGTATCCATCCATTTCCGGCATCATAATGTCCATTAAAACGATATCAACGTCGTCAGAATCCTGAAGAATTGAAAGCGCTTCCTGTCCGCTCTCGGCGTTCACAACGTTGATGTTGAATCGCTCAAGCGCCGTGGTCATGGCAAACAGATTTCTAACGTCGTCGTCAACCAGCAGTACTTTTTTTCCATTCAGAATATCAACTTCATTATGGAAACGCTCAATAACGCTTTTTGTTTTCTGGCTAAGGCTTTCATGCGGAATGTTGGTCGATTCTACAATCTGGTCTACCAGCGCATCAACAGAATTATCTTTTCTTATTATTAAGCGGCTGCAATGTTGCTTCATCTGCATCAAGTCGTTCTTTGCAGGCGTAATATTCGAATAAATTATTACCGGAGTTGTTTTGCAAATTTTGTTTTCTTTCATTTTGCTGATCAAAGAAAGTCCCGGATCGTCCGCTTTGTTAGTTTCTATGATCACACAATCAACCTTTACTTTTTCAATTACCTTTTCAGCTTCTTCCGTAGTCTTTACCGAATGCAGCTTTATCTGGTTGTCATTGATGGATGCTTTTATCTGATCCTTCTTGTTGTTTCCCTGGTACGTCAGCAACAGAACATTCTTTTCCGCTCTTTCGCTGATTTCCCGGAAATCCATCAGAATATCAGTCAATTCTGCTTCGTCGAATGGTTTAGTGATAAGGCCCCGCGCTCCTCTTATCATCGAGGACTCCCTGTCTTCTTCTCCTGCAATAACATAGATTGGTATATGACGTGTCTGCAGGTCACTTTTCAGTTTGTCAAAAGTTTTCCACCCGCTGATATCCGGGATGTTTATGTTAAGAAGAATTGCTCCCGGTTTATATTGTGTAACAATGTCAATTGCCTCGGATCCTCTGTTGATCAAAATGCCCTTGAAATTATTTTCTCTTACTAATTTTAAGAGCGTTTTTGCTGATCGCGAATCGTCTTCTATCAACAGAATAACTTTGTCTGTTTCCACAATGTTCAATCGAT
>CBIHPU010000359.1:0-4631 GCA_966211935.1 uncultured bacterium
CTCTGCATGGCTGGATAAGGATTCAAACGAAGTATTGATAGAGCGGGCCATTGATTATTTCGCTGAAGGTGGAAGAATATACAAACAGGAAGCCTGGCGGCCCGAAGGTGAGAAAATTTTTAAGACAACAACTTTGAGCGCTGCGGGTGAACCAGATTTAATTGACAGGAAAATTTATGTTACTAACGAAGTTGGGGATACTATAAGAAAGATATTCAATAAATCAGATGCTAGGGAATCTTTTTATCTATACATGAAATTTGAAAATGGAAATTGGATGGAACATCAAAAGTGGATGACAAAAAGGGATTCTGCGGGAAGGATGACCGAGCACAGAAGGTGGGAAAAAGGAAAATTGGTGGAGGGAAAAAAATATGTAACGAAGAAAAATAACAACGGCGGAGGCGAAGTGATTGAAACTGATCTGGATGATAATGCATTGACAAAGACCGTATATAATGAGCGTGGCGATTACTCTATTTATGAATTTAAAGATAGTAAGTGGGTTTTTAAATACGCGGAGCAAATGCCGGTTGCAGATCCCGTCGATGATTTTCAGCCTGATAAAATTGTTTTAGAAGAAGGATTAAAATCGGGCAATAAAAAATCTAAGAAGGATAAAAAGAAGGTAAGGGAAAAGCAAGTAGTCGCCGGGAAAAAAGAGTTTAAAAAATTAAGTAGTAAACCTCACGTTGTAAAAATGAGTTATCGTGATCCTGTAAAAAAGGATGTATTGGTAATGAAAGAAATTTTTACTACTGAAGGGCTGATACTCGAATCTGATGTAGTTCGCGATGAAAAGAAGTTTCTTTACGAATATGAGTTTTTTTCTGAGTCCCGGTAGAATGGCTGATCTGTAGAATATTCTTAAACTACGGTCCATGCACCTCGTCGTGTGCTTTTTCCTTGTATGCCAGTTTCTTTGTTTTTAATCCCAGAAACATTCTTGAAAAATAATTGATCATTACGTTTGCTACCCATACCAATGCAAACCAGGAGATCAGGTATCCTCTCCAATCATCCATAAGCAATTGAAATTTTGTGATGATGATAAAGAACAAAGCGACGTAATGACTAAAACAGTAATCGCATATCAGCAGAAAGAAAATTTTACGCTCAAAGATTGTTTTGCCTTTTGCGTTCCTTGATATAAAAAATTCCCGCGGCTCTCTGAACAGTTCTGCGTGTGTCCACGTCCATGTAATGCAGGCCACCGGTATGGCCAGTACCAACAACCACAAAATCTGCAGGATTACAGGAGATAACATTCGGTTAAAGTTACCTGCGTATCTGTTCTTTCAACGCTGATGATGATCAAGCTGGCAGATGATGCTTAGTGGACACAGAGAACACGAATGGACACAAGGTTCACGAAGGTTTTTTTATTTCAAGAACGAGACTTCGTAACCTCCGTACTCTTCGCGTGAAATGTTTTAAAACATAAGCACACATAAGCAGAACAGCGCGTTACGTCGTTGCGGTCGTCGCGAGAAATTTTTCTATTCACTCCGTTTTCCGCTACCTTCGTTCCTCCGTGTGAAATTTCGTCGCGTCGTTGCGGTCGTCGCGTGAAATTTTATTCCTTATATGTTCTCGGTACGTTAGGATCAGTAATGATCACGTAGTCGCCGAGATGTTTGTACTGACTCCAGTCGATATTCGGAAACGCTTCATCACTGCCAGATGAAATAATAAGTATTCTCGCTTTCTTATTGTATTTCTTTAATTGCGTCACAACAGCAAATCCTTCATCGCTGTGAAATCTACCGTTAACCTGCATTACTTTTTTGTCTTTGTTTTTCTTCAGGTATTCGGAGATTGAATAAGCCATTGTCGCGTCCCAAAGCGATTGCGCAGTAATAAGGCTAAATCCACCCATTGCCATTGCCGGCATTTTTGGTTTGGTTGTATCGTTTTTCTGCGCAGGTGAATGCCCTGACATCTCAAGAAGTTTGTCATAATACTTTCCTGTTGCAGTATCATAAGGCAAAGGAGCAAAGAATGGTTTGGATTCAGCAGGCAGCGCTTTCAATGCAGCTTGTCCTTTTCTTCCTGCAAGGTTACTATATCGTCCTGCCGCGTTTGCACAGATAACGTCCAGTTGTTTTTCTTTCGCAAGTTCAACCATTGGCCTGTAATCTCTGTAGTTGCCCCAAACGCGCGCGTCTTTCTTGAAGTTTTTCTCACGGATAAAATCTTTCAGGTACTCATTCATGATGGGTTGCACATCCCTGTCAAACATTTCCATGGACAAGGCTGCTTTATTTCCGTAGCGGCCATACATTTTTTCGAAAATAGTTTTTTCAAGATAATGTGTAACAGAATCGTTATGCTCTTCACCGTAAAACAATACATCATAATTTTTCATGTCACTGATAATACTGTCTAAAGGGACTTCTTTGCCCAGCTTTACAGAGTATACGCGATAATTTTTTTCGGACAGACCAGGATTTTGTGGTTTAGCGGATCTAAAACTAATTGGCAGGGTGATAAGATCATTTCCACGTTTTACGATAACGCTTGTTTCTTCAACTCCTCCAATAGAGCTCAGCGCTTTCATATACGATTCCATATCCACAATTTTCTTCTCGCCGAGTTGTGTAATGACGTCTCCTGCTTTCAATCCCGCCGAGGCTGCAGGTTTTCCATCTGTAACACCATCAATCTTCATTCCATCACCGGAGTAATTGTAATCAGGAATCACACCGAGCGAAACGCGTGGCTTGCTGGTGTTTTTGCTGGCAACTTCTTCTTTTGTTTTTGTAAAAGAAAGTTTTCCTTTCGCGTCAGCCTGCTTGATGATCTCTGTGATCATTTTCAGAATAGAATATTCTCCTTCGTAATTAATTTTTTCTTCATCGTCACCAGGTTTATGATAATCTGAATGAAAACCGCTGAAGAAGTGAAGTACCGGAATGTCTTTTAAATAGAATGAAGTGTGATCAGAAGGACCAACACCGCTCTCTATTGTTTTAACCTTGAACGCTCCTTTATCAGCAATCTTTAAAATATCATTCCACACCGGCGAAGTACCGGTTCCGTAAATTGAAACTGTTTTTTCATCGTTATTCAATCTGCCGATCATATCCATGTTGATCATGTAGTTCACTTTTGTCAGATCAATGGTTGGATTTTTCACGTAGTGCCCCGATCCGATCAAGCCTTTTTCTTCTCCGGAAAAACAAATGAAAAAGTAATTGTTATTCTTTGGCCCGAATGCTTTCAGGTATTTTGCGAGTTCCAGAACGCCTGCTGTTCCACTCGCGTTGTCATCCGCTCCGTTATGAATGGCGCGCTCTCCTTTGTGAAGTGAACTCTCGTCACCAAATCCAAGATGATCAAGATGGGCGCCTATAACAACAGTTGTTGCCGCTTTGTTATCCAGGAACGCCATTACATTCTGACCCTTTCGTTCCGTTTTTGTAAGACTTGTTTCAATAGTAACAGTTTTAACTGCATTCTCACTTAATTTTTTTGAGTGATCAGATGTAACAGTTATAACAGGAATTGAAGAGGCGGCTATTTTTGTATATTCGTGAGTTTTAATTTTTGGAATTTCAGCGGAAGGATCAGTGTTGACGAAAATAACTGCAGCGGCTCCTTTTTCTATTGCGGTGTTGATTTTTGTTCTGAAATCGCCGAAGTCACTGAGCTTTTCCGGCTCGCTTGTTTCCATTACGAAAATTTTCCCTTTCAAATCTTTCAAAGCAGCATAGTCATCATGCCCGGATTTTGAATCTGAAATGCCATACTTTACATAAACAGTTGAGCCGGTTACTTTGCCGTTTGCAGAATATGGTAACGGATAATAATCCTCGTCTAGCTGAAGTGTCGCATTGTCCACTGAAAATTTAGTTGCGGACGGATCATTTTTTATTCCATCCACAAAAGTAAAATGCTGAATATATCCTTCATTGCCTTTAGGCTGAAGGTTGAGCGTTTTAAATTGTTCGGAGATATAATCAATGGTCATTTGCTCCCCTTTGGAGCCTGTTTCTCTTCCTTCAAATTTGTCTGAAGCGAGAACACTGATATGTTTTTTCAGGGATTCTTTGGTTTTCTGTTCTTCAAGGTCCTGACAGATCAGGGAAGAGTTAAACACAAGAAGGGAAAGAGCGATAAATGGAAGTCTGGTTTTTTTCATAAGACTGTTAAAGTAAAAAAACACGGGGAACCTTAATATCGATCTGTTTGATCATCCCCAATAACGAAAAGAACAGATCTGGTTCCCCGTGTTTAAATTATATATGTGAAAGTAATTTGAATCGCGATTGTGCAAATTAATAATCTGCCAAGCGGGGCCACTAATAGACAAATGCAAACACGTTAATATTCCTGCCGTACTTTACTATTGTTAACAGAGATTTCTCTCATGAAATAATTTTTACCAGAAAGGATTCTTGTACTCGCTGTCCTGCTCATTTATAATGATAAATCTGAAGCCAACAAATGGTGAAACACCAGTATTTTGAAATTGGTCACGCATTGTTTTATATTCCGCTTCATTTTTCCAGCTTACACCGGTGAGCCAGATTTTTTCTGAGTCAAATTCCGGAACTATTTCTGAAACGTGATAAAAACGACTGTACGCTTTCATGCGTTGAGGGTAAATTGTGTCCGGTGGCACAGGA
>CBIHPU010000360.1:0-4612 GCA_966211935.1 uncultured bacterium
AAACAGGCCGCGGTTAAAATCGCAGAAAGTCCGTATTGGCATAAATCATAAGTGCCATCAATAATACCAGCCCCACGTAATTTGCGTACAGGATAAATTTCTCAGGAATATTTCTGCGTGTGATCATTTCCACTAACAGAAACAAAATATAACCGCCATCCAGCATTGGAATTGGTAGAAGGTTCATGAACGCCAGGATCATTGAGATCAAACCTGTTCTGAACCAGAATTCCTGCCAGTTCCATTCAGGACTGTAAATTTTAGACATGGTTGCGAAACCGCCCAATTGTTCGTAGGCCCTGTCTATCATAACCAGCGCGCGGATATTCTTAGCCTGCATGATCACAAGATCCCATGCATCTTTAACGCCTTGCCCAAACGCGCCGAAGAAACTGTATTTCTCCTCAACAAAATCCAGGTAATTTGATTCGAATGTTGCGATTCCTATTCTTCCCTCTGAAGATGTAAGAATATTTTTTTGAATCGTATCGTTACCGCGCAAAAGGGTTAGTTGCACTTTTTTCAATTTCTGATCCTTGATCAATGGCGCTACCTCGTCATAGAATTGAATTGGTTGCCCGTTCACCGCAATTAGCCTGTCACCTTGTTTAATATCGAACCATTTGGCTGGTGTACTATGTAAAATGGTATCAAATACGCAGGGTTTTCTTGGAGAAATAAATCCTACTTTTCTCAGTGCGACCAAATGACTGAGATCGTCATCAGTAATAGGAATATCAATTTTCTTTCCGTCTCTTTCTACCTGAACAGATTTTGCAAGATCAAGAACAATGCGGCTTGTAATTTCCTTAAAGTCTTCGAAAGGCTGATTGTCTACTGACAAAATTTTATCACCGTTTCTAAAACCGATCTTTAATGCTGCGGAGTCACAGGCAATACCATATTTAGCATTTTGAAGTGGCAGATATTTTTTGCCCATGAAAAAATCCGTCATCCAAAAGATCAAAACACCTACAATAAGATTCATCATGATCCCACCAAACATTATGAGCAATCTCTGCCATCTTGGTTTGGCCCTGAACTCCCATGGCTGCGGCGGTTTGTTCAGATGCTCTTTATCCATCTGCTCATCCACCATTCCTGCAATCTGCACATATCCACCTAAAGGAAACCATCCAATACCATATTCAGTATCTCCTTTTTTAATTTTGAAGAGAGAGAATTTCGCTAGTGTGGAAATTGGAAAAAGAAAATCAAAAAAGAGGTAGAATTTTTCTACACGGCACTTGAATTTTTTCGCGAAGTAAAAATGACCGAATTCGTGAAGTAAAATAAGTATGGTTAGCGTGAGCAGTAATTGTGCGAACTGAATTCCCATTTTGTTTTGGAATTTGAAGCGCTAAAGATAAAGGTTTTAAGGGAATATAAGGGTGAGGAGCAAGATTTATCGTTCTTTAGGAATTAACCTTTTAACCCGCAAACTCGCCTGCCAGAACGCGCGATGCAAGTTCCCGCGCGGCGGAGTCGGTTTCTATCAATTGCTGAAGGTCAGGTGATTTAATGAAGAACATTTTTTCCACCACTTTTTCGGATATTTCCGTTATCTGCAGAAATGAAATTTTTTCCTCCAAGAATGCGCGAACTGCAATTTCATTGGCCGCGTTCATCGCGCAGGCAAGATTCCCGCCTTTATCCAGACAATGATAAGCCAGCTGCACAGCTGGAAAATTTACGTGATCAGGAGTTTCAAATGTAAGCGAAGGATAATTCAGAAAATTAAAACGCGGAAAATCAGAATTAATCCTTTCAGGATAAGAAAAAGCATATTGAATTGGAAGTTTCATGTCCGGCAATCCCATTTGCGCCTTCATGCTCCCGTCAGTGAATTGCACAATGCTGTGAATAATGCTTTGTGGATGAATAATTACATCGATCTGTTCACGTTTCAGATTGAAAAGCCATTTCGCTTCTATGATCTCCAGGCCTTTGTTCATCATCGTTGCGCTGTCAATTGTAATTTTTGCGCCCATGCTCCAGTTGGGATGCCTAAGCGCCTGCGCCTTTGTAACTGACTGTAAAAAGTCCTTCGATTTTCCTCTGAACGGTCCGCCCGATGCGGTGAGATAAATTTTTTCTACTTCATTTTCCCATTCTCCTGCCATGCACTGAAAAATGGCGCTGTGTTCAGAATCGACCGGATAAAGATTTACCGCGTTTTCCATGGCGGTGCGCGTAACAATTTCTCCGGCTACAACAAGCGTTTCCTTATTGGCCAGCGCAATCTGTTTTTTATGTTTAATCGCGTTAATGGTGGATGAGAGTCCGGCAAACCCAACAATAGACGCAAGCACCATGTCGATAGTTTCCATCTCCACTATCTGCTTCAATGAATCTTCTCCCGCGAAAACTTTTATATCGTGTGTAAAAAGCGCATCCTTTACTTTTTTGTATTCATTTTCATTCGCGATCACAACTGCGTTTGGCTGAAACTCTATTGCTTGCTGAATAAGCAGGTCGCTGTTACCTCCCGCGGTCAGCACCTCAACAGAAAATCTGTCTTTGTTTGAACGTATTACATCCAATGACTGAGTGCCAATGCTTCCTGTTGAACCAAGAATGGCAAGGCGTTTAACCGGAGGTGTATCTTTATTATTGTCCAATTGGAAATTTAAAACGCGAAGATAAAGAAAGTTCAACAGCCGGTAACCGTTCTCAGTTTTGAATTCTCCTTCTTCCCTTTTCTCCTCTATAGGCTGAAGAGAAAAACATTTCAATGCGAAGACCTACAAGATATCGGTAGGTATTGTATGAAGCGTAAACAGTTGCGCCTATTCCTACATCATATTTGAATTTCCAGAAATTCTGAACGGCGGCATACGCGCCTATTGCATTTTTGGCCGGAGTAATAAAACGGGGGGGAACAGAATCATTTGCCCACAAATAAAAAAGCGAGAAGTCGACACCGCCGAACGCTGCGAAATTGTAATGAATTTTTTCAATTCTTTTTCCCCAACACATATGGACCTGAGAATTGTTGTAATCGCCAAAAACATTTCCGCTCAGCATTATTCCAGTTTGAAAATATTCTTTTTTAATATGGAAGTTAAGATCGAGCGCGGCGGCTGATTGCGAGGTGGGAATATTTGAGTTGATGGCGGCTCCGGGCATTCCTCCGAAAGTCAAATAATTGTTCCAGACCCTGTAACGTTTGTTATCGTGCACAATCTCTTCTTTCGGATCAAATTCTTTTTCCGCGGGGATATCCTGCGCAAAAAAGTTCGTGCTTCCGGCAAATAAAAACAGTATGAAAAGAATTTTTTTCAACGCCTCTAAGATACAGAAACGGCAGGATTTACGTCCCGCCGTTTTGTAAGTGTAATGTATGAATATTTAATTGGCACGAAATGATTCACATCATCCCAACAATTATTTCATAGAACCAACCATGTCTTCAGGTTTTACCCACTGATCAAATTGTTCGTTGGTCACATAGCCAAGTTCAATTGCCGCCTCACGAAGAGTTTTGTTTTCCTTGTGCGCCTTCTTTGCAATTTTCGCAGCCTTTTCATAACCGATATGTGTATTCAGCGAAGTAACAAGCATGAGTGAATTCTCCATGTGTTTTTTAATCACTTCGTGGTTCGGTTCAATTCCAATCGCGCACTTCTCTGTAAAGGAAACACACGCATCGCCAAGCAATCTTGCGCTTGTCAATACATTGTATGCAATAAGTGGTTTGAAAACGTTCAGTTCAAAGTGACCGTTCATACCTCCAACAGAAACTGCAGTGTCATTTCCAATCACTTGCGCGCAAACCATTGTCAGCGCTTCCGGCTGAGTAGGATTTACTTTTCCAGGCATGATAGATGATCCGGGCTCATTGTCAGGAATCACAATTTCTCCAATACCAGAGCGCGGACCCGAGCTAAGCATACGAATATCGTTAGCGACTTTGAATAAAGCTACGGCGGCACGTTTCAGCGCTCCTGATAACTCAACCATTGCGTCGTGCGCTGCCAGCGCTTCAAATTTATTTGGCGCAGTTACAAAAGGGTAACCGGTTAAATCAGCAATTTTTTTTGCAACAAGAACATCGTATCCTTTAGGAGTATTCAATCCTGTACCAACAGCGGTTCCGCCTAGCGCAAGCTCGCGTACCATTTCAAGCGCGTTTTTAATTGCGCGGATGCTGTTTGTTATTTGCTGCGCGTAACCGGAAAATTCCTGTCCAAGCGTAAGCGGCGTTGCATCCATAAAATGGGTGCGCCCGGTTTTTACAATTGTCTTCCAGCTATCGGCTTTTTTCTGCAACGTGTCACGCAGCTTTTCCATTCCGGGAATGGTAATTTCCACAACCTGTTTGTAAGCCGCAATATGCATTGCAGTCGGGTAAGTATCGTTAGATGACTGTGATTTGTTCACATCATCATTCGGATGCAGTGCGCGGTAAGCAACAACTTCATTTACGTTCATGTTGCTTTGCGTACCTGAACCGGTTTGCCAGATCACCAGTGGGAACTGATCATCAAGTTTATGCGCGAGAATCTCATCGCAAACCTTTCCGATCAGATCAGTTTTTTCTTTGCTCAATACGCCAAGCTCGTTGTTCGCCAGCGCTGCAGCTTTTTTAAGATAGGCGAAAGCGTAGATC
>CBIHPU010000361.1:0-4604 GCA_966211935.1 uncultured bacterium
TACGATTATTACGCGAGTGGCGTTTTCGGTCATTTCTACGACTCACTGGAATTTGCAAAGCCACTCTTCCCTGCCCTGCTTGATCTTACGAAATTCCAGGAATACAAATCAGCGGTATATACTTTAATGGCTGCAATGGTTGACAAAAATATTTTACCATCCGCTTCTTATGTTAATCAAAAAGCGTTGATACTGAATGAAGGGAATTATGAATTGAAACGCTTTAACGCGAATGAAGGAAATTTCGGCAATAACGCGGATGAGGACGCGGATTTTTCAAACATGGACACCAAGCGATTCCAGGAACAGTTGGAAGAGTTACTTGGTCAGGCGCTGGAAGGAAAAAAATCTTCGACACTTTCTTCTTATAAATATTATGACAAATCGGATCTTGAAAATTACGCGCAGCTCCTGGTACCGTTCTACAATACAGATGCCGCTGTAAAAACTTTTTTGGATAAACTTAGTAAAACAAAAAATGATAATCTGTTGATGAGTGTGAGTTTGCTTATGCTGAAGAATAAGCTGCCCGTTCAAGATTCTGTGTGGACCAGATTTTCTTCAATGGAAAAAACACGACTGGATCTTTACAGCGAACTTGAGAAGATGAAACGCCTGGATAAATTTGATAACCAATATAAATCGCAGGAGCAGTTTTGCCGCGCCGCCTTATACGGTTACGACGATAATAATGGTTATTATGATCCGGAACTGGACGAAGTAGTAGAGAAAGTGAAAAAAGACAGTATTGTTTTTGTTACGAAGAAGCTGGTTAAGAACAAGCAAACAGAAGGCTATGTTTACTTTTTTAAACGCAGACCTGCTGACGGAAAAAAATGGAAACTGGATTATGCGGGATTCCAGCCGAAGAATGAGAACGAAGTTTCTTCAAACTTTTATTATCAGCGTAAAAATCTTCCGCTGGACGAAGCGAAAACAATTGACGAACAGATAAACGAGATTGTGGATGAACTGAAATTAGCCGGCAGAAAAAGAACAGGCTCCGGTTATTCATATGGCAATTATTACGGCGGAGATTAAAATTTGTATAACGTTGATTAAAACAGAACCCCGGAATTTAATTATCCCGGGGTTTTCTATTTCATAACAACTGCAGATTATCAAGCCACAGATTAAAAAGATTAACGCAGATCTCTCATTGTAAGATTTACGCAGATCGTTTTTTAAGGAAGCCGCCAATTTCGCAGATTTACGCAAATCGGTACTCGTAAGTAAGCGTAGATTAATAAAATGTTTTATTTGCGTTTATCTGCGTTTTTCGCGGCAAACCACAAGAAGTAGCCACAGATCTAACAGATTCACGCAGATCGTTTTTTTAAGGAAGCCGCCAATTTCGCAGATTTACGCAGATCGTTACTCGTAAAGTAAGCGCAGATTAAAAAATGTTTTTATTTGCATTTCTCTGCCTTATTCGCGGCAAAACACAAGAAGTAGCCACAGGTTAAAAAGATTTACGCAGATCTTTTCTTTAATGAAGCCGCTAATTTCGCGGATCTACGCAAATAGTTACTCGCGTAAAATAAGCGCAGATCAATAAAATGTTATTTGCGTTTATCTGCGGTATTCGCGGCAAACCACAAGAAGTAGCCACAGATCTAACAGATTCACGCAGATCGTTTCTTTAAGTAAGCCGCCAATTTCGCAGATTTACGCAAATCGATACTCTTAAACTAAGCGCAGATCAATAAAATGTTTTATTTGCGGTTATCTGCGTTATTCGCGGCAAACCACAAGGAGTAGCCACAGATTTCACAGATTCACGCAGATCGTAGTTTTAAGGAAGCCGCAAATTTCGCGGATCTACGCAAATCGTTACTCGCGTAAAATAAGCGCAGATTAATAAAATGTTTTTATTTGTTTTTATTTGCGTTTATCTGCGTTATTCGCGGCTAACCACAAGAGTAGCCACAAATTTCACAGATTCACGCAGATCACGTGGCCAATAATATTGAGTGGAAAAAAAAACCGGAACTCTTTAATGTCCCGGTTCTTCAACTTACTTATATGACTTTAGTATTACGCGCTTACTTTTTGTCCTTTCAGAACTGCCGCCATTGTTTTTCCGATCACTGCCGGAGAATCAACAACGTGAATTCCGTTTTCTCTTAAGATTTCCATCTTAGCTTCTGCCGTATCGTCTTTACCACCTACAATTGCTCCTGCGTGGCCCATTGTTCTTCCTTTAGGCGCAGTTTTACCGGCGATAAATCCAACAACTGGTTTTTTATTGCCATTCGCTTTTACCCAGCGTGCAGCTTCAGCTTCCAGTTGTCCACCGATCTCACCTATCATTACGATTCCCTCAGTTTCCGGATCGTTCATAAATAATTCAACGGCCTGTTTTGTAGTTGTACCAATGATCGGGTCACCACCAATTCCAATTGCAGTTGTAATTCCCAAACCTGCTTTTACAATCTGGTCAGCAGCTTCGTAAGTAAGTGTTCCGGATTTAGAAACGATACCAATTGTACCTTTCTTGAAAACGAATCCAGGCATGATACCCACTTTCGCTTCTCCTGCAGTAATTACGCCCGGACAGTTAGGACCAATCAGGCGACAATCTCTGTCAGCAATATATTCTTTCACCGCAACCATATCCTTTACAGGAATTCCTTCGGTAATACACACAATAACTTTAATTCCGGCTTCAGCGGCTTCCATAATGGCATCAGCTGCAAACGCTGCGGGCACAAAAATGATGGATACATCCGCTCCTGTTTTCTTTACTGCATCAGCTACAGTATTAAACACCGGACGATCCAGGTGCTTTGTTCCTCCCTTACCAGGAGTAACACCACCAACAACGTTGGTTCCATATTCAATCATCTGAGTGGCGTGAAAAGTGCCTTCACCGCCTGTAAAGCCCTGTACAATGACTTTAGAATTTTTGTTTACCAATACGCTCATTTCGTTTGTCGTTTTTCGTTTGTCGTTTTCATCATGAAGCGAAATCAGCCTTGGGATTTCTGCTTCATGGTTACGATGCGCTAATTTACGGTTTATGATGGATTTGGCAATCGGAAAAAGAAATTTTTCCCTCCATTTCGATTTTCTTCTAATTGGTTGAATTCCTGAATCATGAATTACTACAAATGAGTTATATAACAATATAAACAAAGCAAGCTATTTGGGTCACCCTTTTCTTTGCTGAACAAATAGACCTGAGCGATTTAAATCAAAAGCGTTAAATTTGTTTTAGTTGAACTTGCAACGCCGCACGGTCAGGGCGCTATTGCTGTGCTCCGAATCTCAGGTCCGGATGCGATAGCTATAACAGACGAGGTCTTTACAGATAAAAAAAGTAAGTCAAAAAATCTTTCCGGAAAAAAAGGTTTTACCATTCATTTCGGGCAGATCTGCGATGATGAAGTAGTGCTGGATGAAGTACTCGTTTCAATTTTCAAGGCCCCTCACTCCTACACCGGCGAAAATCTCCTGTCACGGTTCAGAATATATTCAGCAACAGATCTTACAGTTGCTGTACAGAAAAGGATGTCGACCTGCCAATTGTGGTGAGTTTACTCTTCGCGCTTTTCTGAATGGAAAGTTTGATCTTTCACAAGCGGAAGCGGTAGCGGATCTGATTTCTTCGAATTCAGGAGTGGCGCACCAGGTTGCCATGCAGCAGATGCGCGGAGGATTTTCAAATAAAATAAAAGCGCTCAGACAAAACCTCGTCAACTTTGCTTCGCTTATTGAACTTGAATTAGATTTCAGTGAAGAAGATGTTGAGTTTGCAAACCGCGATGATCTGAAGAATTTAATTATTTCCATTCAGAGAATCCTGGAAAAGCTGATCGAATCTTTTGAATTGGGCAATGTGATAAAGAACGGAATTCCGGTTGCAATAGTTGGCAAACCCAATGCGGGAAAATCTACATTACTGAATACATTACTGGATGAAGAACGCGCTATTGTTTCTGAAATCCCGGGCACAACGCGCGACACTATTGAAGATGAGATCCGATTAGCGGGAATACTTTTTCGTTTTATTGATACCGCGGGCATTCGTCAAACCAGTGATGCTATTGAAACGATTGGTGTGAACAAAGCTTTCGAAGCGATGAAAAACGCGTCGATCGTAATGTATATTTTCGACGCGCACCAAATGAGCAGCGCGGATCTTGACATTGAGCTGGATGAACTGAACAAACATCTTGGCAACGCGCAGCTGATGGTGATAGCGAATAAGATTGATTTTGAAGAACTGGAATATTTGCAGAAAGAATTTGACGAGTATGACAATCTCATTTTCATTTCCGCAAAGGAGAAATTATACATTGAAGATCTGAAAGAAAAACTGGTTGCCATGTTCGACCAGAAAGCAATTCACGTTACAGAAACCGTTGTTACCAACGCGCGTCACGCCGACGCATTGCGAAGAGCCAACAGCGCGTTGTATAAAGTGCTGGAGGGCCTGAACAAAAATATTTCAGGTGAATTATTGGCGATGGATATCCGTCACTCTTTAAGTTCTCTCGGTGAGATCACAGGAGAAGTGACTACGGAGGATTTGCTGGAGAATATTTTTAGTAAGTTTTGTATCGGAAAGTAACCAAAAAATATAACTGGCTAACGTTCTT
>CBIHPU010000362.1:0-4597 GCA_966211935.1 uncultured bacterium
GGTGTGACGTCACCTCCTGGTATAAATTAAACTTTAACAGGAATATCCCTGCGAGAATTAACAAAGTTACGGTTTCATTTGTGATTTTAATGCAACTTTTGTTACAGTACCTAACTAATCTTGTTCTTCAGTAATTGCGCGTTGATCGCTACGATAACCGTGCTTAAACTCATTAAGATTGCACCAACGGCAGGACTCAGGGTAATTCCAAAACTGTATAACAAGCCAGCTGCTAAAGGAATAGTGATGGCATTGTATGCAGTGGCCCAGGCGAGGTTTTGAATCATTTTTCTGTACGTTGCTTTTCCAAATAAAATAAGTTGAAGTATGTCTTTGGGATTACTGTTTACCAGGATGATGTCAGCGGTTTCTGCAGCAATATCTGTTCCGCTCCCAACAGCAATGCCAATATCTGCCTGCGCAAGAGCGGGCGCGTCATTAACTCCGTCGCCTGTCATTGCCACAAATTCTCCTTCATCCTGAAGTTGTTTTATCAGATCAACTTTTTGATGCGGCAGAACCTCGGCATAATAACCATCAAGTTTTAAATGCGTACTTACGGCTTCCGCTACAGCTTTGTTGTCTCCTGTTGCCATCAATACTTTAATTCCGTTTTCTTTAAATGATTTTATTGCTTCAAGTGAATCGTCTCGGATCTGATCTGCGAGTGCAATATATCCCACCAGTTCATTGTCCGCCAGAATAAATACCACTGTCTCAGCTCTGCGGGTAAAAGAATCTTTTGGAATTTCAATTTTATTTTCCAGCAGATAGCCTGGGCTAACCACTTTTACTTCTACGTTCTCAACTACCGCTTCTGCGCCTTTTCCAGTTATATTATTGAAGTTGTTTGCAGACGGAATAGTGATTTGCAATTGTTTCGCTTTGGTCATTATACCCGCGGCAATAGGATGTTCAGAATGCTGTTCCAACGCTGCTGCCAGGCGAATAACATCATCATCTTCAAAATTTTCGTTCAGACTTTTGTAACGAGTTACTCCGAATTTACCTTTCGTGAGCGTTCCTGTTTTGTCAAATACTATCGCTGTAATTTTTCCTGATTCTTCAAACGCGCTGCGGTTGCGGATGAGCAATCCTTTTTTTGCGGCGATGGTAGTAGAGATTGCCACAACAAGTGGCACCGCTAGTCCTAAGGCGTGAGGACAGGAAATCACCATTACGGTTACCATACGTTCCAGCGCGAAAGAAAATTCTTTACCAAGCAAAAGCCAGATTGTAAGTGTCAGTATCCCAACGCCAAGGGCGATAAATGTTAGCCATCGGGCGGCACGGTGACTGAGATTCTGCATACGTGATTTTGCTTTCTGCGCATCATCTACCATTTTAATTACTTTGCTCAGATAACTTTCTTTTCCGGTTGATTCAACCTTAACGTAAAGTGATCCGCTTCCGTTGACGGAACCGCCGATGATTTTATTTTCTTTTATTTTTTTTACAGGTTTTGATTCTCCGGTAAGCATGGATTCATCAACATAACTTTGACCATCAACTATAATTCCGTCGGCCGGAATTTTTTCTCCCGGTTTTACAAGAATAATATCTTTTGTTTTCAATTCATCTATTGCAACATCCATTACATGATCTTCATGAACCAGGTGCGCGTTTGAAGGAAGCATTTTAACCAGGAGCTCAAGTGAGCGCGAGGCGCCCGCTATCGATTTCATCTCAACCCAATGTCCCAACAACATCAGATCGATCAGCGTTGCCAGCTCCCAGAAAAAATCCATTCCTTTTAGACCAAACACTACCGCGCTGCTGTAGATGTAAGCGACAGAAATTGCCATACCTATCAACGTCATCATTCCCGGATTTCTTTCCGAGAGTTCATCTTTCAAGCCCCTTAAAAAAGGCAATCCGCCATAGAAAAAAATTACTGAAGAAAGAGCAAAGAGAACGTATTTATCTCCCTGAAAAGAAAAATGAAAATTAAAGAAGTGCTGAATCATTTCTGAAATGACCAGAACAGGGATGGTCAGCGCGGTACAAATGATAAAACGGATCTTGAAATCTCTGATCATTGCGTGATGATCATGATGCGCATGCGGATCTTTTTCGATGTTTGATCCTCCATCTTCATTAACAGGTGAATGAGAATGAACGTGCGTATGCGTATGGGTGTGAGTTTCCATCAGGCTCAATGTTATCGCAAAGATTCGCTAATTCAAAAAGAATAAGCATGAGTATGCTTAGAGAAGATGTTGATGCAGATCAGTGTTAATATTACCGATGCACCTGCGACCAAAAAAAAAACCGCCGAAATTTCAGCGGGTTCTGTTCTGATTTAAAATTTTTTATTTTTTTAATTCTGTAAGTAGTGAATAGCCCTGCATTTTTCCTTTGTTGCTGTAGCTTTCTGATTTTACAGTTCCAACTTCAGGGCTGAACCAGGAAATTGTTTTACCAGAAAGTTTAAACAGGACCTTTGATTCAAAATCAGAGGTGAGTTTGTAGCATTCAAATGTTCCTGCCGGTGTTGTTACGGATTCTTTCGCTTCAACTTTGCGATTGAAAATGCGCATGCTGATTGTCATTGGGATTGCAATTCCACCTTCCGGTGCTTCAGAAGTCATGGTTAGATTGGCATCTTTTAAAGTTGAACCAACAGTTAACTCAGTTGGAAATTCAAGATCAGAAGTTTCGATTTTCATTTTCATATCTTTCATGGAAGTTTTTTGTTCTTCAGGTATCATCATGCGCATGTCCATATAAAGTGTTCCTCCTTTACATTTCATTGTATATTCTGACTTCGCTGTTGATTTACCTTTTTTGTCGAATGTTTCCGCGCTCGCGTTTACTGTTACTCCGTCTGCCGTTTTGCTGACATTGTTATAGACAGTTTTGTTACTGCCCGTAACTTTTCCTTTCTCATCATAATTCGTCATTGTGGCACTGCTGCCATCTTTGAAAATAAACATCTGGTCGCAGATGTCAGCGAAAGACGCCAGCGCAAAAGACATAAGAACAATTGCTACAGGCATTAAAACTTTTTTCATATTTTTTTGTTTAGTTGCTACAAAAATAGTAAGCAAAAGCGAAAGTGCGTTAGAGTATTCTTGTTTTTTGTCAGGAAAATGTGCTTTGAAAGCCGGAAAATTTCAGGAAACGATTAAGTTTGGACTGTCGATTTTATTCCACTTTGTTACGTCTCAATGTGATCATCGTCCATATTCCTCCAATTCCGTCCACTATTCCGAAAGGAAGTAACTGCCATTCGGCTTCTTTGGTAATAACAAGTACTGCAACAACAATTGGTGCTGCAAGTCTTGTGTGCACTGTGTACCTGGCAAAGTCTATATTGCCAGACATTGCAGAGCGTATATAATAGTAAGCTGAACTGCACAGAACAAAACCGATTAAGCGTAACCAGGCGCTGTTTCCATCTATCGGAATTCCGAACCACGGCAATACAATTTGCGGTACAAACAATAATACTGTGCCGGCAAGCGCAGACTAAATTCCGAAAATTAAGATGCTTGTTAATGGATTCAACATGCGATATTTTTATTAGAGGAAATTTTCATTGATTGTTCCTTTTTCAAAACAATCGATATTCTCTATGGTGGTTACGGCAATATTTTTTAATGCTTCTGCTGTCAGAAATGCCTGGTGACCAGTTATGATTACGTTTTGAAAGGCAAGAAGACGCGCGAAAAGATCATCTTTAAGCAATTCTTCTGAATGATCCTCGAAAAACAGTGGCCCTTCATTTTCATATACGTCAATACCGAGAGCGCCAATTTTTCCACTCTTCAGTTCTTCAATAACATGACTTGTGTTGATCACTTTTCCGCGACTGGTGTTGATTAGCATGGCTCCGGTTTTCATGTGCGAAATAAGATCTTTATTTACAAGATAAGTTGTTTCCGGTGTTAAAGGAACATGCAGTGTGATAATATCTGATTTACTGCAAAGTGTTTTAAGATCTGTATATTTTACATTCAGATTTTTTTTCAATAGCTCGTTTTCACATTGGTCGCTTGCAAGTAATACACATCCGAATCCATTCAAAATCTCAGCAACTGCTGAACCTATTTTTCCCGTACCCATAATGCCAACTGTTTTCCCTCTCATGTTAAATCCCAGTTGTCCTTCATGGGAAAAATTATTTTGCAGAATTCTCTGATGAGCTCTGATAAGTTTCCTGTTCAGCGCAAGCATTAGCGCAACGGCATGTTCAGCAATTGCATGGGGAGAGTAGGCGGGAACCCTCGCTGCTTTCATGTTAAATTTGTGTGCAGCCGTAATGTTAATGTTGTTATATCCTGCAGAACGGATCGCAATGAACTCAACTCCGCTTTTTTTGAGGATTTTAAGATTATCCTCCGAAACATTATCATTTACAAAAACGCAGATGGCTTTGCAGTTTAACGCAAAAGACAAAGACGTTACTTTCAGTTTTTCTTTAATGAAAATCAGTTCATGTTTGTTTTTATTTGCTTCGGACAAATACTGTTGAACATATTGATTTGAACTGTAAACTGCAACCTTCATAACTGATCAGGAAACATTTAAAATTGTTTTGATGCATCCTGCAATCGGGCTGGAAGTGTTGATGGTGTAAAAAATATTTACGCCT
>CBIHPU010000363.1:0-4567 GCA_966211935.1 uncultured bacterium
TAAATACCGATCCCGAAGGGATCGTACGTTTATAACGTTGATCAGAAATATTTATCCCGACCCCGAAGGCGGTCGAACTGAATGTCACGCAGCTTCATGCCAGTTAAACAAATATTCATCTTTAAAATCAATTTGGAATTCTTTCAGAAAATTGATGTATTCCTGGCGAAATGTTGTTTTCTGATGATGGACTTTCTGATTTAAAATATATTTTACGATCCTGTCGATATCAGAATGGCTATATGTGAAACCTCCAAAGCCTTCCTGCCATTCAAATTTAAAATTTGACAATTGCTCTTGCCTGATAAATTCTGTAGACGACTTTTTTACTTCTCTTACAATATCTGAAACACAGCAGTTAGGTTTCATCCCGAAGAAAATGTGAATATGATCAGGCATGCCGTTAATGGCCAACATTTTTTGTTCTTTATTTTCGATTATACCAGTTATATACTTGTATAAACGCCCTTCCCATTCCGGTTGAATTAGCGCTTGCCTGTTCTTTGGTGAAAATACCACCTGGATATACATTCGGGTAAAGGTTCCGGCCATAAATTATATTTTTTGATTCGTCACAATAATAATTCAATTTTAAAATCATGATAATTTTATTTGAAATTATTTTTTTATCAACATTGTTTCATGTTGTGCGACGCCCTTCGGGGTCGTAAATCCTTTGTGAACATTGTGTCTATAAATGTGTGACCCCTTCGGGGTCGTGCTTCTTTTATGAAGATAAATTTTAGAAACATACTGATTTTGCCAAAACTTCAGTATAGATATTTATATATCACTAGTAGTTACTTCATATTTTACACGATTTGTAACGTTTAAAACAGATGGAGGTAATACTTACAGAAGTTATTCAGAAATCTTTTTCTGCGTCTTTTCACACCTGAAAATTACTTTGCGGGTGCTGGCATAAATTTTTCCCTGCCGCATTATCATGCTTATCGGCGCTCACGTTTCTATTTCCGCGGATACAACGCCGCCTTGATTGAAGCGGCGCTTCTTAAAATGGACGCTAATCAATGATGCCGATAAAAATGAATCTTGAAACTTTAAGTCGGCTCGCAAAAAAGAAATGATCAGAAAAGATATCAGTTACGGTTCGCGTTCTGCAAATAAAAATCTGCTGGATGTTTTTTACGAAGAAGGAAAAAAGGATCTTCCTGTTTTACTTTTTATTCATGGTGGAAGCTGGATGACCGGCAGCAAGGATCTTTATTCCACACTCGGCGGGAATTTTCTGAAAAAAGGATTTGTTACAGTTGTTATCAGCTATCGTCTTTTTCCAACTACTGATGTGTTTGGAATGGTTGAGGATTGCCGGGATGCTTTGCAATGGTGCAAGAATGAGATTGGAAATTTTGGCGGCGACGCTAATCGAATTTACCTGGCGGGTCACTCGGCCGGAGGACATCTGGCCGCAGTGGCTGGGCTGCGGGAAAATATTCCTTCAGAGAATATTGCGGGTTTTATTCTAATAGATGCTTTTGGTTTGTGCGCTTTTCATTTTCTCAGCGAACACGGAATGCTGGTTCCGGAATTTCTTGCAGACATTTTCGGAAGGGAGAAAGAAAGATGGTCAGGCGTATCTCCGGAGAAATTATTGAAAGAAAATCTTCCACCATTTCTTGTGCTTACAGGCGGCGCTACCTACCCGTTTTTGTATTACGATAACGAAAAGTTTGTGACCCTGCTTAAAAAGTTTCAGATCCCTCATGAACACAGGATTATTATTGCAAAAACGCACATGCAGATGATCTTTCAGTTTGAAACTGCCGGTTCTCCGGTTTACGATGATGTAATGAGTTGGATAAAGAGCAGTACTTAACATGACGCATCGCTTAATTGCAGATAATCGCTGCACTATTTCTTTTTTCAACGGGTAGATATATTTATAAATAAAACATTCATGAAAAGTTCTATTGTGGTTTTGTTACTCTTGTTGTTTGCCGCAACAACTTCAACGGCGCAGGAGGATTCCTCAACTGTGAGCGGCGGTTGGGGCAAACGGTCCGATTACAACAGGAAATTTGATCGCGCGACGGTGACTGAAATTAAAGGTGAAGTTGTAAAAGTTGATACCATAGTTCCGATGAGGGCAATGTCACCTGGAATTCACTTGATGGTGAAAACGGCTACCGAAACAGTTTCTGTACATCTGGGTCCCAAATGGTTTTTGGATACGCAGGAAATAAAGTTCAAAGCCGGAGATAAAGTTGAAGTGAAGGGATCTAAAGTTTTTTTCGGGGGCGAGCCCGCGATTATAGCGCAGGAAGTAAAGAGAGGAAAAGACACGTTGATCCTTAGAGATGAAAATGGAATTCCTGAATGGTCGGGTCGCGGAAAACGTTTTCAGGGAGCCGACTGACTTGTTTTCAGAAAACCTTTCAGCCATTTTATTCCTTCGTTTTTATTCTGAAAAACCTTGCATGGCACGGTGGACGGAATAACAACTGTCATTACTGTTGTAATCATTATACTTAATGGGGAGGCGGAATTATTCACTATACCAATTGCTTTAAAAAGCGAAGGAATTTCCTTTTTCAAAAATTGCCGAGCCTGCGCATCGAACGGCCCGGAGTAACTCAGGTCGATAAGCACGCAGATTCTTTCTTCTTTAAACAGTTTCTGCATAAAAGAAAAATTTTCTTTAATGTTCTCAAGTGTTCGCGGAGTATTTTTAGCAACCGCATGCATGATGCCATATTCATCAAACCAGAAGGTCAATAATGGCCTGTCGTGTATTTTTGGAATATGGATTTTTTTCATCGTTATTAACCTGAAGCGCATATTTATGCTCCAGTGGTTTACGTTAAATTAAACAATTGGTTTTGTTTTCGTTAAACATATCTAAGCGATTTTAACTATGGACCTGGGTTATTGGTGGGGAAACCCGCAGCGTAATTTTTATTGTTAGGGCTAATTGCTTAGGTTAAGCTCGGTGATTCTACTATTCAGGCAGGCACCAGATACTTATCTATTATTTCATTCAATGTTTCTTTAGTCAGCGGCTTGGTAATAAATCCTGAAACAACACTGAATGTTTTTGCTCTTATTTCATCATCAGGATTGGACGAGGTGGTTAGAATTACAATGCACATCTTTACATCCAGGCTGTCATTCAGTTTTTCATATTCATCAAGAAAATCCCATCCATTCATTCCCGGCATGTTTATGTCCAGCAGAAGAAGGTCAGGTAATTTTTCCCTGGCGTCAAGTTTCGTTTTTATAAATTCCAATGCTTCGGTAGCCGATCGTTTCGTAACTATGGAAATGGCGCTGTCATATTCTCTGATCGTTCTCTCATGAAAGAAATTGTCATATTCGTTGTCATCAACCAGCATTATGCAATTTAATTTACTGCTCACACGCTTAAGTTTGAAATGGTGAAATAAAATGCACTTCCTTTTCCGGGTGATGATTCCACCCAGATCTTTCCCCCATGCAATTCAATTATTTTTTTGCAAACCGCAAGTCCTATACCTTTTCCCGGGTATTCGAATTCCGAGTGCAGGCGCTGAAAAATGTTGAAGATCCTTTCTGAATATCTAGCATCTATTCCTATCCCGTTATCTTCTACAGAAAATTTCCAGGAATCATTCTCTTTTACGGCATCTATCCAGATTTCAGGCTGAACATCTTTTTTGCTGAATTTAATGGCATTGCTCAGTAAATTGTGAAAGACCAGGAGCAGTTCGTTTTCGTAGGCGTACAGCGTGGGCAGATCTCCTATATGAAGAATTGCTCTGGAGCCGGTAATGGATTTTTTCATGTCGCTGATCACTTCGTTGACAATTTTCTTAGTGTCAACTTTCACTATTTTTCTGTCGCTTCCAATACGTGAATATTCAAGCACCGCTTTGATCAGTGTACTCATCTTTGCAGTCGTAGCGTCAATTACCGTCAAATAATTTTTCAGGGTATCATCAAGAAAGGCATCGTAATCTTTGCTTACCACATCTACAATATTCCGGATGGTGCGTAATGGTTCCTGCAGATCGTGCGAGGCGATGTACGTAAACTGTTCAAGCTCTTTATTCTTTGCTTCCAGTTGTTTTAAACGGATGAGTTCTTTTTCAAGAAGCTTAACAGGTGTGATGTCTGCAACATGCACAACAAAACCTTTCACTTCTCCATTTACGATATCCGGATAATAATTTGCAATTGAGTAACGAATGCCTCCTGTTGGTACCGGAATTTCTCTTTCAAAAGTTTGTGTTTTCCCTTCAAGCGCGCCGGTTATGTATGGTAAATTAAGTTGATAGAGTGGACCAAGAAGTTGATCTATTGTCATTTTATCAATCATTTCTTCTTTCGATTTTCCAAACCATTCAAGGTATGCCGCGTTGGCGAATCTGCATAGCAGGTTTTTATCCCAATATGCAAGCATGGCGGATATGTGATCACAAACCAGAAGAGCCAGATCTCCGCGAGTCGTTACAGTTTTTTCTGTTTCTATCAGCACTTGTTTCTATATCTTAACGTTTTCCGGCAGAATATTCTGAGAGGAATATGTTACGATGAAAATAGTCATGTGAGCGTCAATTGAAAATGAGCG
>CBIHPU010000364.1:0-4556 GCA_966211935.1 uncultured bacterium
CTTTCAGATTTTCAGAACTGGTCATTGGTCCCTGGTCTACCTGCTAAAACTTTTAACGCAGTGGCAAGGTATAACAACGAGATTATTGCAAACTATTCTGCGAAGATGCATTTTGGTCAATCACTAAAAGACACATTGTATGTTTTCGATGGAACAGCATGGAGCGTTTTTCCTAAAATACCTTTCGATTCCAGTAATACTTATGAAGTCATGCGTATTGTTTCTGACGAAGCCACTCAGCGCGTTTTTATTACAACGCAGTGGCAGGTTGAAGAATACGTTAAGCAACCGGCGTGGACCAGGATAAATGCATTCGGAATTTATAATTTTCCCGATGCTGACGGAAATTTTATAATACCTTATATGACGGAGGGTGTTTACACTCCTGGTTTTGGAAGTAATAAATATTGTGTTGGTACCGCGGGGATAGGATTGTTCAGGACAGATGGCTGGAATTACGAGCGTCTGATAATAGATGGGCCGGGTTCCAATCGCGTTGGACAAATTTCTATTCTGAAAGATAAAATGGTAGTTGCGCCAGTCTGGCTAACGGATGTCTGGTTCAACCAGTACGCGAAAACCGGCGTTTATACAATGAACAACGGATCATGGAAAAACATCACAAAACATCCACTGGGAGATTCAATATATGATATCAATTGCATTGCATTTGTAAATAACGATCCCGACCATTACTTCGCGGGCTCCTGGGATTTTGGCGTTCTGGAATTCAGGGGAGATACTTTATACGAACATTACAATCATACGAACAGTTCACTTCAGCCGTCGTTTACTACAACTAATGCGGTGCGGGTGAATGGAATCGCGACTGATTCACTGGGCAATGTTTGGGTGACAAATGCTTTCACAACAAAATGTCTTTCTGTTTTAAAGCCAAATGGTCAATGGCAGAACATGAATTTTGGTAATTACATTGCAAACAATAATCTCGTAGGCAAGATAATGATCGACAAGAACAACCAAAAATGGATCTTACTTCCCGGTGTTGGATTTTTAGTTTACAATGATGGTGGAAGTTATGCTCCGCCGAATAACTCAAATACAAAGAAAATTACGATCGCTTCAGGTAGTGGCGGATTGCCTAGCCAGCAGGTTACCGCAATTTGCGAAGATCTTGAAGGCGATATCTGGGTGGGAACAGATAAAGGCGTTGCTGTGTTTTATAATCCTGAATCTATTCTTACTTCAACTTCCGGATGGGATGCCCAACAAATCATTATCGATCAGAATGGTATAGCGAAAATTTTGCTGGAAACTGAAACCGTCCTTGATATTATTGTTGATGGACAAAATAGAAAGTGGATAGCGACTAAAACGGGAGTGTATTGTCTTTCTTCTGACGGTCAGAAACAGATTTATCATTTCACAGTTGAAAATAGTCCGCTCTTTGCAAATACAGTTGTGGATCTAGAATACAATGGAAAAACGGGAGATATTTTCTTTGGTACAACCGCGGGTATCCAATCATTCAGAACGGAAGTGATTGACGCGTTTGATGAATTTACCGACGTATATTCTTATCCTAATCCTGTTCGTCCCGGTTATGAGGGACCAATTGTAATCAAAGGCTTGATTCAGGACGCTGTAGTGAAAATAACAGACATTACAGGTACGCTGGTTTATGAAACCACATCAAAAGGTGGGCAAGCTCTCTGGTACGCGAAGAATTTTAAAGGAGAACGGGTATCATCCGGCGTGTATGTTGTTTTTTGTTCCAGCAGTGATGGAGAACAAAAAACACTCACAAAAATTCTAGTTGTGAATTAGCGTCATGCAGATCAAAACGCGTGGAATCATTTTAAGCAATGTGCGGTATGGAGACAAAAAAGTGATCAGCAGGATTTACACAAGAGATTCCGGTCTGAGAACTTTCATAATCAATTTTGGCACTTCATCCAAATCTAAAATTCGACTTGCCCATCTACAACCGCTTAACCAGGTTGAAATTGAAATTTCTGCCAAAGAAAAAAAAGAAGTTAACCGTGTAACAGAGATTCGCATTGTTGCCCCGTATCGCGAGATCAATTTTCACGTTCTGAAAAATTGCATAGCGGGATTTATTAATGAGGCTCTGATAAAAACGCTGAAGGAAACGGAAGCTGATGAACAATTGTTTGAGTTTATTTCTTCTTCGCTTTTGCAATTGGATGAGATGAAGGAAAATTATACATCATTTCATTTGTATTTTTTAATGCGGCTGAGTAATTACCTTGGTTTTTTTCCCCTGGATAATTATGACAATACGCATCAGTTTTTCAACCTGATGGACGGAAGATTTGAATCATTTCCTCCCGCGCATATGAATTATCTTGATCGTGATGATTCAAAGGTTTTTTACACGCTTATCAGAAATCACGAACTGAATTCATTGAAAAACATAAGCGCAGCAGAGCGGAACACGATGTTGAACCTGCTTGTTCAATATTTTCACTTTCATGTTCCTGGTTTTTCGAATTTTCGTTCGCTTCCGGTATTGCAGGCAACATTGCACGCCTGACAAATCCAATAATTTGTAATTTCGCACGTCCACACGGCACTTGAAAAGTTCAGCGCGAATATTCCAGGAAAATTCTGCTCTTAAATCAGCAGACATTGCGCATAAGCAAAAACTTCAGAACGCATTTACTAATTACGCTCAAAAGCGAAACATTTCGCTCCAGCAGTTTTCATCTCTTGAACTTGCGCGATCGCGCGCGGGAGCAATTCGCCACAGGGTAATTGAGAACCTTGAAAAATACCTGATTGAATTTGAAAGCAATTTCATCAGGAATGGAGGAAAACTTATCTGGGCGCGTGACGCAGCTGAGGCGATGGAAAAAATTAGTGAGATCATCGCTGAGGAAAAACCATCCTTTGTTATAAAGAGTAAGTCAATGGTGACAGAGGAGATCGGTTTGAATGATTTTCTCTCTGAGAATTGCAAAGTTGAAACGATTGAAACTGACCTGGGAGAATTCATTCAGCAATTGGCTGGTGAATCGCCTTATCATATCGTTACTCCCTGTATTCATAAAACAAGAGAGGAAATAAATAAATTACTCAGCGAAAAAATTAACGCTCCACATGATGCTCCCGCTCCTTCACTTGCAGCCGCCGCGCGACTTCATCTCCGCAACTATCTTCGTAACGCGACTGTTGGAATAAGCGGAGCAAACTTTCTGATAGCTGATACCGGCAGCATTGCAATTACTGAAAACGAGGGCAACGCTTTTTTTTCAGCGTCCGCGTCACGCGTTCATATTGCAATAACAGGAGTGGAAAAAATATTGCCCTCAGTTTCCGACCTGGAGTTATTCTGGCCGTTGCTCGCCACTCACGGTACAGGCCAGCAAATAACTACTTATAATCATCTTATCAGCGGACCGGATGAAAGTGAGGGACCGCAAAAGTTTTTTCTTGTACTAATTGATAACGGAAGAAGCGAAGTGCTTGAAAAAACTGAACAGCGCAGTGCTCTTGCCTGTATTCGCTGCGGCGCATGTTATAATGTTTGCCCGGTCTATAAAAATATTGGCGGTCACTCTTATGGTAATACTTATGGGGGACCAATTGGAAGTATCATCACTCCGTTGATGAAAGGGGAAAAAGAATTTGGGCATCTGAGTCACGCCTCATCTTTATGCGGAGCCTGCACGGATATTTGTCCGGTAAAAATTGATCTGCATAAATTGCTTTTATACAACCGTCGAGATTTCGCTGA
Organism: uncultured bacterium; assembly: GCA_966211935.1. GTDB lineage: Bacteria > Bacteroidota > Bacteroidia > B-17B0 > Aurantibacillaceae > AM-1111. The sequence continues at coordinate 3,722 of CBIHPU010000364.1, forward strand.
CTCACATTCCGATAAACTTGTCTGGGTTGCATGGAAAAAGGCAATGCTTAACAGGAAGCTGATGGATAAAGGTGGCGCATTGGCTAAAAACACCATGCTGAAACTCTTCTTTAAGAAATTATGGGGCAAAGAGCGCGAACTTCCGAAAGTAGCTGATAAGAGTTTTAATCAGCTCATGCGTGAACGATTGAAGAAAGGAATGTGATCAGAATTTTTTCTCAAGCGCAATTTTTATCTGGGCAATGTGATGGTGCCCGTGCCACGCGTAAATACTGAGGTGTTGTGTTAATGGAACATTACGTTTCATTTCGGGATGATAGAATTCACGATTGAAATCTTCAGGTTGAATATGCCTCAGCAGGTTTGTCCAGCGTTTATGGGTCGCGTCCAGTAATTCTACAGATATTTTAATATCCGCGTTGTTATCCGGCATTTCTGCCCATTTGTTTTCGTCATAAGGTTTAATAGTGGGAGTGTTTTCAGTAAGCGCAAGCTTTGTGCGAATGTATGCGTTAACCGAGCTGTCTGGAATATGGTGAATGATCTGCCGAATGCACCAGCCGCCTGGTCTGTAGGAATATTTGAGATCCGCTTCGCCGATTGTTTTGATGAGTGTTCTTAACGCATCGGCCTGCGTTTCAATTTTTGTAATTATGGTTTGAATTTTTGAATGGCTGTATTCAGTTTCAAACTGAACTTTTCCAATGGGATATTTTAATTTTTCGAGTTCTTCGGGTGTAATATTGTGAGAAGTTCCAGCCATTGAAATTATTTTTCGATAACTTTTGGAGCCTTGAAATAATCACTGTCTTTTTTCGGAGCGTTTTTCAACGCG
>CBIHPU010000365.1:0-4548 GCA_966211935.1 uncultured bacterium
TGCTCTGTCACTGGAGAAGTAGCCTTTTTTCCCATCTGCACTTAGTGTATAATATTTTTCGTCATGAGAAGTATTAACGGGCTTACCGATATTTTCAGGTAACGACCATCCATCCTCGCTCCTATCACATCTGAACACATCAAATCCTCCAAAACTTTTTTTGTTATTACTGCAGAAAAACAATGCAAGTCCATCTGCAGTAATAAAAGGAGATTCTTCATCATATATCGAATTGATATTCTCTCCCAAATTTTGCACGTTGCCCCAGCTTCCGTCGCGTAACAGATCCGCGCTCCACAAATCTTTTCCGCCTTTTCCACCTGAACGCTCACTGGAAAATATGATGTGAAATCCATCCGGTGTAAAACACGCGCTCCCCTCCCACTCCGCTGTATTTACGCCTTTCATTTTTTCAGGTGTCGTCCAGTTTTTACCTGAACGCGTACTAAGGAATAATTCACCATTCCCGTTTCCATTGCTTCGAAAAATAATAAGTTTTGATCCGTCACTGGAAACGCAGACTGCAACATCATCAAAAGTTGAATTAACACTCTCAATTGCCACAGGAACAGACCATGTTTCTTCTGCACCCCGGTATGAAATAAAAACATCTTCACCTATTAATTTCTTGCCTGTATTGTTATTCCCGTCTTTCATTGTAAAAACCATGAAGGATTCGTTGCCCGGAAGAACCGGACCGAACTCTGACGAAGCTGAATTAACCGGCTTTCCTATGTTATGTATTTTTATCAGATCTTCTTTTTTCTCCAATAATAGTTTACACCGAACTATTCTATGTTTTATTTCAGATTTTTTTTCAGCGGTCAGATGGGTTCTGTTATGAAATTCATAAAAGCGGAGCGCGTCGTCGTATTTCTCATTGCGCTCATTTGCCAGCCCGGCAAAATAATCGTAGTCGGGAATAAGATCTTTAATTGCAAAAGCGTTCTGTATAAACTGAAGCGCATCTTTGCTTCGCAAAGGATTATAAACCGCGCCTAAACCTGCAAGGTAATTGAGGTATTCATCGTCAGGATAATTTATATAAAGCGAATCCAGAATGTTTTGCGCGTAAAGATATTTTTGCTGCGCCAGAAGTGATTCCGCCTCGCGAAACCTTTGTTTCTCCGATTCATTGAGTTTCGACTCTGTCGCAGCAGACAAATCGGCATTTATCTGCGCGTTAATATTTATAAAGCAGCTAACAAAAAGAAAAAAAAATAAAATTCTCATAAGGGAATACGTAAATGTAGAGCTTTACGTCAAAAAAAAGATTGATATAAAACGGCTTTTATGAAACGGCGACCGTTCAAAACCTTCATGTTTACTCGGTAAACTGCAGGTCGTACAATTTTTTGAATAAGCCTTCTTGTGAAGTTAACTCCTTCAAAGTCCCCTGTTCTTTAACTTCGCCTTTATCCAAAACGAGAATGCGATCTGCTTTTTGAATAGTTGATAAACGATGTGCAATAATAATTGAAGTGCGTCCCTTTGTGACACGCTCGGTTGCCTGCTGAATAAGAATTTCTGTTTCAGTATCGATATTGGACGTTGCTTCATCAAGGATAAGCACTGAAGGATTATGCACGTAAGCGCGAAGGAAAGAAATGATCTGTCTTTGTCCTGATGAGAGCGTAACGCCACGCTCACCTGGGTTATATTGCAAGCCACCCGGTAGACGATCCAGGAATTCATCCGCGCCAATCTGTTTAGCCGCATTGATAATATCTTCATGGCTAACGTCATCATTATACAATGCAATATTATTTTCCACGCTGTCCGAAAAAAGAAAAACATCCTGCAATACAACGCCTGCAGCTTTTCTCAGGTCGCCGATATTATAATCGCGGATATTAATTCCGTCGAGCAGAATTTCTCCCCGATTGTATTCATAAAAACGGCCAACTAAATTAATTATTGTTGATTTACCCGCACCTGTGGCGCCGACAATAGCCAGGCATTCACCGGGGTTTACTTTGAACGAAACACCTTTCAGAATCCAATCTTCATCATTGTAAGCGAACCAAACGTCACCGAATTCCAACTCTCCTTTTACATTATCACACCGGATGCTTCCCTGTTCTTCAATCTGTTCTTCTGTATCCAGTACTTTAAAAACGCGATCACTCGCAACCATTCCCATCTGCAATGTATTAATGCGGTCGGCCAGCATGCGGATGGGACGAAAAAACATGTGAATAAGCATTATGAAAAAAATCACTGTCCCAGGATCAATACCATTTCCGTAAGCTCCAACCCAGATGATCAGTCCAAGGGAAACGCTCGAAAGAATTTCGACAACAGGAAAAAAAACCGAATAATACCATATACTCCGGATATTTGCTTTTTTATGATTATCATTTATCTCTTTAAACTTATCGTACTCTTCTTTTTCTCTTGTAAAAATCTGCACCAGTTTCATTCCGGTTATGTGTTCCTGTACAAAAGTGTTCAATGCAGCTACCGCGTTCCGAACGGCATTGAATGATGTCCGTACTCCATTCTTGAACATGTTAGTCGCCACAATAAGGATCGGAACAGTTGTCAGGGCCACCAGCGAGAGATGCCAGTCCTTGATGAGCATTGCAGTAATAAATACAATCAGCATTAAAATATCACCGACAATAATTATAAAACCTTCTGAAAAAACATCTCCAAGACTTTCTATATCAGAAACAGAACGAGTGACTAATGTTCCTACCGGATGTGTATCAAAATATTTGTTTCGCATTTTCAGGAGGTGACGAAAAACCTGGTTTCGCAGATCTTTTACAATGCTTGTTCCAAGAAAACCAGTTGAATACATATTCAACAACTGAATGCCGGCTTCAACAAAAACAATACTTATAAGCGCAATTGTCATAATGCCCAACATATGCTCATCACCTTCTTTTACATACTCGTTAATGGTATGTTCAATTAAAAGCGGACGCGAAATGGTTAAGGCAGCTAAAGCAATTACCATAAAAATGCAGGCGATGAATCTGCCTTTATATGGTTTTACGTACGAAAAAATTCTTCGTGCAATACGGAAGTCAAATGCTTTACCTTTTACTTTATTCTGTTCCAATCTACGAATTACGAATATTTTACGAATGCACGAATGTACGAATCAAACGATTAAAAAAAGTGATTTTGTAAAACTGAACGCAACAAAATCATACCACAAAAATTTCTTCGGGATAGTCAACTTTCACTAAAAACAAGCCTTGGGCGGGCGCGCTCATACCGGCGCCTTTTCTATCCTGATCAGAAATTATTTTCGCAAATTCATCCAGATCTATTCTGCCTTTCCCAAGGTCAACCAACGTTCCCGTTAATGCACGCACCATATTGCGTATAAAGCGGTTTGCTTTGATTTTGAAAACAAGAAGATTTTCTTCCCTGTAAAAAATATCGCATTCATAAATAAAGCAATCATTATCATGCGGCTGATCGTTACTTTTCGCGAAGCTTTTAAAATTTCTTGTATTGAAAATTATGGTGCAGGCCTTGCGCATTTTTTCGAGATCCAGGTCACCATAAATAAACCATGAAAAATCGGCAAGCATAGGATTCTTAACCCGTGTTATTCTGTATTCGTACGTACGGGCTGTAGCGTCAAAACGCGAACTTGTTTTATCTCTTACCGGTAAGATCCGTTTTATTGCAATCTCACGAGGCAACGATTTATTTATTTTAAACAAAAAATCTTTTGGGTCCAGATGAAGATCCGTTCTGGCAGTATCAAAATGAGCGTAAAAATCTTCCGCGTGCACACCTGTGTCCGTTCTTCCGCAACCGGTAATAATCGCCTGCTTTTCTGGTAGCATTTTTCCAAGCGTTTCCTGCAAAACCTGCTGCACGGTATGCGGAGTGTTTTCCTGCACCTGCCAACCGTTAAATCGTCCTCCGTTATATGATAGCTGAAAAAAATACCTTGGCATGTAGGGCACGAAATTACGATTAATATCAGGAAAGTTTAGAGTGGATTTTGAAAGGGACATCAGCCGGGGTGTGTAGTGAATGAACCGACGGGTCTAGAACCGACAGTTCTTATTATTCAAATTTTTTGAATGGCAATGAGAAGTTGATAAAAAAAAAGTCGAAGTTCTATTTCAATGACAAACTGAAGCAGAACCGACGGGTCTAGAACCGACTGTTCTTATTATTGAAATTATTTTTATTTCCCAGTGAGTTAATAAAATTAAAAAGCAACAACACTATAACCACCACCACTCATGCCACCAGACACTACCATTAAAACCCGTACTTTTGCTTCGCAATGAAAAAAGAGAAAATAAAAAAAGTGTTCGAGAACCTGGAAGTAATTGATACTTCAAGCGAAGGAGTTGCTGTTGCTAAAATGGATGACCTTGTAATTTTTATAAAAGGAGCGGTACCGGGTGATGTTGTAGACGTTCGGATTAATAAATTCAAAAAATCATTTGCAGAAGGCGTGGTGGAACGACTCGTAAAACCATCACCTTTCAGAGTGAAACCCGTGTGCGAGCATTTTGGAGTGTGCGGCGGCTGCAAATGGCAGCACCTAGATTATAAGGAACAACT
>CBIHPU010000366.1:0-4539 GCA_966211935.1 uncultured bacterium
TTTAAATGAATGTGTGTATTTCCAATTCCAGATTTTCCATTTGAAACCAATTTTCTCTCCCGCGAAGGTCATATCAGTTAAAGAAAGCGGATTACCATTTGAGTCTCTCGAAAGGGAGTTTGTATTCGGGAAGACCGCGTAATTTACCCCAATGTTTACAAAGGGTTGAATATAAATTCCCAATCCTTTGTCAACCAACGGAGAAAATTCCTGGTCAATTGAAGAAATCACAGCTTCAAAATCTATGTAGAGATAGCCATCATCTTCTGCATTGGTTTCCTCTTCATTTTTAAGAATTTCTGTTTTATGCTCTGAGTATTGAATAATTGTATTCTGAATCATAAAGTCGACAATACGGGCAACAACGTCGTTTTGAGACCAATTCTTAGCCACTTTTAAAAATTCATTAATTATATATTTCATAGCGTAATACTGATCTTTTGTGATAGAAAAATCTTTGTAATGAGACTTATTCAAATCAGAGAAATAGATTATTACCTGCCGGATATTTTCAAAATTTTGATTGACATCCCGACTGACTTTTCTTAAAAGGCTATTTATTCGTGCGGAATCGCTGACTGGTGTAAGTTTTGTCAATGCTGTCAATACTTCTTTAAACTTATCTAATGTGACGGTGTTTTTAGGATCAAGAAGATAGTTGACTTTATCTTTAATCGCTGCACCATCCATTTTCTTCAGTTCCTGAAACACTACTATTGCTTGCAGATTTTCCGTAATTCGCTTACGCTTATTAAACAACACTAGGGTATCTTCAGGTTTAGAGTCTTCTTTTTCACTCAGATAAACGTTGTCTGATTTATACCATTCTAAAAAGTTTTTATCACTCAAATCAACTTCGAGACTAAAATCTTTTAATATTTTTTCCTTCAATATAACGTCGTAGCACAAATCAACCATAACATTTAATCCTGACGGATCGTTTTGAATTATCGTACCACCAGAGTTCAAGCCAAATTGGTGTTTGTAGCTCAGTGTCGCTGCCTCAAAAAGTCTTGAGTTCGATAGTGATTTGATTGCTTTATTTTCAGACGTAAAGGGAGGTGAAGGTGCTTCTAGGTTCTCATTATACAGAGCGACACCATAGATGAGTGCGAAATCCGCAGAATTTTTAATAAATGACTTTGTAAGTGCAGTTTTGCTTTTCCCCGTAGTCATTAAATCCATAATGCTATAGATATAATGATAGGTCGCAAAGTTTTTAAAATCCTTCAGGTAGTCGCCTTTTTGAAAATTTTTAATGATCGTATTTCTGAATACCCTCTGCTTAACTTCTTCCTGTTTCTGTTGTATCAGATCAGTTAAAACATCAGTATTAATATTTCCTTTGGAAAGACTTAAGCTGGACCCTACTAGATTCAGCCGAGGGCTTTGCCCGTACATGAGACAGCAGGTAAAGAACAAAGCGAGCGTAGTGATTTTTTTTAACATAGGATTATTTGTTTGGGTTATAAAATAAAAAAACCGCAATAAGCGGTTAAGCCTATTACGGTGTGGACGATTCAAATATATAATTTTAGCCTTGCTTAACAATATTCTGTTTGCAAAAGTTATTACCAATTCGTCATCTTGAGTGCCTACCCCTTAAAACCTGCCATACATATTCAAAGTCTAGCTCTTCGAATTCGCAATACTCCTTTATCGTAATATATTTTTTCTTTTTTAAAGCGTCACGTAAAGCTTGGTGATGGAGGTGGGCAGTACGGTACGCTCCACCTTCCAATTTTTGCAGATCCTTTATGGATAAAAAAATGCCGCCTTCCATGCTTATATTTTTTACGGTTAAACAATTGTTTGCCTATCAGATTCTTTACACATCAAGACATATTCCGCTGCCGGAAATGCTCCCATGTTTTCAGTATTTAATATTTCTACAGCTCTAAATAATTGCCAAGTTAGCAGCTTTTGAATTTTTTCATCAAGTTTTATCCGCGCGTTTCTCAAACGTAAAAAATTCATACTTCCGTTTTTGTTTGTCATTTCTTCGTCGAACAGTTCCTCTATGTCCTGATCTTTAAATTGCTTGAATGCTTTGCGAAGCTTTACTTCTGAAATATATGTGCTCGGTGTATTTCCCCCTTCTGACACTCTCATACCTGAAAATACCTGCCATTTGTTATACAGTTCATGACTGTCAAAGGCTCTTTCAAAATCTTGCAACATGATTAAAATATTTTAGATTATTAATATTGGTTTGAATCTTCTTTTGAACTGAGATAGCTTTTTATCGCGCTATAAGGAATGATGCACTTTCCGTAAGTGCCGCACAGATATTTTGCGAAGAGCTTTTTGGTGTGAATCAGTTTTCTTACAGTGTTGTAAGAAACATTCAATAACTCCGCAGCTTGGTCTATTGAATATGCCTTCGCCTGTTCGTCTAACTGCCTGGATAATTTTAGTTCGGATTCCAGTGTGGTTAGTTTTTTAATTATTTCCGTTAAGTCCGAAATCTTAACTGCTACTAATCCCTCCATTTTCTTTTTGAATTAATTTGTACAACAAAATTCCTCAATGGAACCCTGTACTCACAGCCTGTTTGCCCCCGATAACGGGTGTGATTTTTTGAAATGAACAGGCATTTTTCCGCAGATTGAAGTCAACTTTTCATTGGAGGAATTCAAGAGATATTTACACTTAAAGATTTGTTATCAACTGAAAAAGTTCCGGCAAACCACCTCTAGGCACTGCAAACACACGATGTTGGGGGCAAACCACCAGTAACAAACTAAAAATCTGTTAAGAGATTAAACAAAAAAGCCTCTCCTTGTTTAAAGGAAAGGCAGCGTTCACTGGATGGTAACGTCATCAGAGATTTTCTCCTGGATGAAAGCGATTTTTTTCTATGACCCAGTTTCTAAATTGTAGTAACACTTCCAACGAAGGTTGATAAACGAGAACGTGTGGCTCGGATGGCTTAATTATTCCGATCAAGATTCCAGTCTTAACAAGACTATTTATGAATTTGCATGAGAAAACCTCTGCAAAACTAGAAGGTATTACTTCTTTTACGACTGTTGATGGAGGAGACCAATCCATATCATTCTTCGGAATTTGGCGCAAGAAATTTCCGGTAAAGTAAGGTGGAATTGGAAACGACACAGTTTCGTGACCAAACGGCTTAAGGTTTATAGCAGACTCTTTTAAGCAGTTGTTGTACTTGATGTGATTCATTAGATCCTCCCAAGAATCTTTGCGCACGCAAAGTATTTCCTTATGTCTGTCATAATAGCCCCTTATTAAATGAGCAGCCATTAGCCGATTAAGAAAAGTATTAATATTCGGTTCAAAAATGTAGATAAGCGGATGGTTTTTTTTAACGTCATCCTTTGTTATCCAAATGTTTTTATCCAGTTCCATACCCGCCTCCTTTTAATTGCTGATATTTTCGTCATTTTGTTTAGGTCGCGGGGTGTGGATTCCATTTCATCTAAGTGTATAACGAGTTATACGAGTGAAAATTACATTTCTGCTAATGCTGGTAGTGAAAATTTGATAACTGGAACAGTGTGTTTCAACAGGCAATCTGAGTAGTTGTAAGATCAGAGATAAAAGCGTTATCTTTGTTTCCACCAATGTTCCACCAAGCTAAAATAAACTTGGGGAACAACAACAGAATCAAAAGATTAGGAGTAGGAGTTTTAATCTCTCAGTCTCCGCAGATAAGAGCAAAAGGCGCCGATAGGCGCTTTTTTCGTTTTCGCTTGCGTTGAAAGGTTCGTCCTTTTATAAGCAAACGGAAATGAAAAAAGAAAAGCGCGAAGCGATTTACCTTTTGCTTTTTCAAAATGGGAGAGCAAGAGATCAAAAAACAATCTCTCAGTCTCCGCATATCAAGTAATTGAAATCCTGCGTATCGGCGGGATTTCATTTTTATACACTTCACCAAGTTTATATAACTTATCCCAAAATCTTTTGATGCAAAAAAACATTGAAGAAACCAAAATGTACAACAACATTTAATGGAGCCGATTAATCACCGATCAGGAATTTTAAAACATTGCTTTGCGTTCGGTTCAGACTAAAAATAATTTAAGACAACGATGATTTAACTGGCAGTCAAATATCAATGCGCTTTAGCTTCATGTTTGATGTCAACTAAATACATCGCGGTTACTTCTAGTCGCAAGCAATCTTGCCCGGCAATCGCTGATGTATTCAATTAGCTTTTTTACTTCCATCAAAAAAACCTTTTGTACATTTAATAAAGTAATGTATGATTGCTAAACCCATTCTAATGTAAATCAGTCTGGATTTTATGCAAAACTTCATCAATTATTACAATATATATAAACAAAGGGTTATTGATTTAATAAACTAAAAAGTGCGGAGTCAGCACTATAATTACCGACAAAATAATTATGAAAATAAAACTACTCCACTGCACATTTCTCGTGGTAATTGCAACTCTGCTATTACCATCAACTTCCTTTGCACAAACAATTGCAGGAGGCGGAATTCATTCACTTGCAATTTGCAACGATAGTACAGTAAATACCTGGGGAGACAATTTTTATTACCAGC
>CBIHPU010000367.1:0-4537 GCA_966211935.1 uncultured bacterium
TGAATTCATTCCATCACTTATTCAGGAAGCAAAAGAATTAGGACGCAGTGACATTCACAGTGAGATCTATGAAGAAAAATGCAGGATCCGTTTCAGAATTGATGGTTTGCTGGTGGAACGCTACCAGGTAAGTAAAGCAAATTTTCCGGCGCTGGTAAATATTGTAAAGATCAAAGCCAACCTGGATATAGCTGAAAAAAGGTTGCCGCAGGATGGGAGAATTATTTTCAATAGAAATGGGTATAAGTTTGATATCCGTGTCTCAGTCCTTCCAACATTGCACGGAGAAAAAATTGTTCTAAGGATTTTAAGCAATGACGCAACACACATCGATATTAAGAAACTCGGTTTTTCAGAAACACAGTTGCATCACTACCTGGACGGCATAAAAAAACCCCACGGAATATTATTGATCAGCGGACCAACTGGTTCAGGAAAAACAACTTCGTTATACGCCACATTAAAACTATTAAACAAGAACACAACCAATATTCTCACAATAGAAGATCCGATTGAGTACACGCTTGAAGGAATTAACCAGGTACAATTAAAAGAAAATATCGGACTTACTTTTGCGAGCGCGCTGAGAACATTTTTACGTCAGGATCCCGATGTAATTATGCTGGGAGAAATTCGCGATGCTGAAACAGCGGAAATGGCAATACGCGCTTCACTCACAGGACACCTGGTGCTTTCAACTATCCACACCAATTCAGCGCTTGGAACTATTGCGCGTTTGATTGACATGGGCATTGAACCATTTCTTATTGCGAGCACTTTAAATACTTCAGTGGCACAACGTCTGATCCGCGTATTATGTCCCTTCTGCAAATGTGAACAGCCGTTTGATAAATCCGTGCTCCCAAAAATTCATTTAAATCTTGAAGCACCAGCCAGACATTTTGTTCCCGCCGGATGTGAGCATTGCCATTTTACAGGATACAAAGGAAGAAAAGCTGTTTATGAAGTAATTCCGATTGACGCGGAACTGTCACGAAACATTAAGAACAATAATCTTTTACTGCAGAAAGAATTGAAAGAAAGAAACGTTACAAGTATGTCAGAAAATGCATTTAATTTTTTTAAAAATGGAGACACGAGCCTTGATGAGATATTTCCAATATTATTATCCGACCACTAATATGTTTAACATTTTTGGACACAAAGTTCGCAAAGAAACACTCAAAGTTTCGCAGAGAAAAAACAACTTCGCGTCCTTTGTGACGAACCCCGTGCCCTTTGTGTCCAAAACGCTGTTCATCTTATTCCTTTTCATGTCGATCAGCTTTAATTTTTCGGCACAAACGGACAGAATTACAATCATCGAGCAAAAACTTGACAGCCTATCAAAATCGTATCCCGGATTAAACGCAAAAATTCAGTTTACAATTAACGGCGCAAGCATACAGGAATTCATTCGTACCATAGCACTGAACAATTCGCTGAACGTTACTGTAGATCCCTCGCTGAATAAAAAAGTAACAAACAACTTTGCAGACGTTCGCGTAGCTGATGTTTTTTTATTCTTATGTAAAAACTATGATCTGCATATAGAATTCACCGGACCGATCATGTCTTTCGTTCCTTACATTCCACCGGTTACTCCTGTCAAAACTATTGTACACAGGGTAAATATCACTTATGATCCGGTCACAAAATTATTGGTGATGGACCTGAAGAACGACACACTCTCCGTGGTATTGAAAGAGCTTACAAGACAAACAGGCAAGAATATTGTGTTTGCACCGGATTTAACTTCGAAAACTGTAAATGGGTATTACCAATCACTAACTATTGATAAAGCTCTCGAAAATCTTTCATTTACAAATGACTTAACTGTATCAACAGCAGACGGAGAAACATTTTTTATTGAAAGAAAAGAGAAAACAGTTAATAATAACACGAACAACAATACTTTTCCAAAAAACGGATTGCAAAATAATAATAACAACCAAAATGGTATTGGAATCACCTCAAAGGATGGACTGCTGGAGATCCAGGCTAATAATGTTCCGATAAAAGATCTGCTGGACGCTGCTTCAAAGGAACTCAAACTTAATTATTACCTGTTTTCAGAATTAAAAGGAAATTCTTCTTTAAACATTAAAGAATCAACTTTCGATGATTTTTTAAAGAATCTGTTTAACGGAACAGAGTATACTTTCAGAAAAGATAATGGAGTATACCTGATCGGCGACAGATCACTTGAAGGTTTGCGCTCTTCAAAGCTGGTTCAACTTAAATATCGTTCGGCAGACAAGATTACAGAATTCATTCCCGCAGAATTAAAGAAAGGATTGGACATTAAACCTTTTCCCGATATGAATGGTTTTATTGTGAGTGGATCACAACCACGAATAGAAGAGCTGGAAGATTTCATGAGACAGATTGATGTTGTTGTACCAGTTGTTGCAATAGAAGTAATGATCGTGGATATTAATAATTCCAAAACAGTTTCGACGGGTATTCAGGCCGGAATAGGAACTCCTCCACCATCAAACAACACAGTATTTCCGGGAATAGATCTGACATTAAATTCAGGCGTGATAAACAATATTATTTCGGGAATAAACGGATTTGCTTCAATCAATCTTGGAAACGTAACGCCAAATTTTTATCTCAAAATAAAAGCATTGGAAGAACAGGGATATTTAAAATTACGTTCCACTCCGCAGCTTGCAACTTTAAACGGAAATGAAGCGAAGCTCAGCATCGGAAAAACCGAATATTACCTGGAACAAACAAACAACGTTGTTGGACAACAAAATCCGAATTTTATTATCACCAACCAATACAAACCTGTGAATGCTGATTTGAGTGTTGTTATAACACCAATGGTTTCGCAGGATGAGCAGATCACTTTAAACATTTCAGTAAAGCAAAGTAGTTTTACGGCACGTATTTCAAATACAGCTCCTCCAGGTACCATCACCCGTGATTTTAAATCGACGGTGCGGGTAAAAAACGGTGAAATGGTAATGCTTGGTGGACTGGAAGAAGATTCGTCAAACGACAGCGGTTCAGGAACACCATTTTTATCACGTATTCCCGTTATTAAATGGTTTTTCAGCAGCAGAACAAAAATAAAGTCAGACAACAAGCTGACAATATTCATTAAACCAATTGTTATTTATTAAGAATAGTAAAACTTTTAAAGGTCAATGAATCGTTTTTCCGAAATACAACAAAAGCTTTTATCGCCCGCTAAAATTGCGGTGCTTGAAGTTTTTATTTATGAAAACGACAATAAACAATTTTCATTGACGAATTATTAAATGTAAAAAGATTAAGTTCAATTAACAGGTGATAAACTTAATATTGGAGATGAAGAGTCATTGTTGAAAGAGTTGAAAGACAAGGCAATTCCACTATTGCTCTGCGTTGATGGTAAAGGAATTCTGATTAAAAAAATGCCAATATCAGAAGAGCCGCTGGAGAATCTGATACAAAGAATAATTCCGAATGCAAAAGCAGAGGATTTTTTTGTTGAACAGGTAATTGGCGCAGAGGACAACTCGTTCGTTTCTCTGATCAGGAGGAGCAGCTTAAAAAACCTTATTGATGAAATAATCAAACGCGGATTTTTTATCTGTCACCTGAATATCGGTCCGGCTGTGTCTTCATGCATCTCCGGAACACTTACTACAGGAGACACTTTTAAAGAGTTATCCTGGAGAAACTATTCATTAACATTTTCACCGGAAGGTCTGCACGAGCTTTCGAAAAAAACACAATCTGAAGAGTCAACATTACCTTTTGAAAGCAAACATTTTTTGAAGTTTTCGGCAGCGGTTGCTTATTTCTCAGGATGGAGAGAGTTGAATTCTACCTTAATGTGCGAAGAGATAGGCAACTCCTCTTTATCATTCACGCAGAAGAAAAAATTTGTTCTTTACTCCTACTCACTCGTTTTCTTCTTTTTGATTGCATTGCTCAGTAATTTTTTCATCTTTCAGCATTACTGGAGCAGGCAACAGCAATTAGAGTCAGAGCTTGGATGGCAGGAAAGCGCGGTAAAAAACTAGGAGGGACTGAAAAAAACAATTAACGAGAAAATGAGCTTTGCTGGTGAGACAGGTCTATGGACAGAAGAACAGCTTGCCTGGCTGGCGGATCAATTGGGAGCAAGCGTGCCTGAGAATGTTAAGCTGACAAGGCTGAACATTTATCCACGCGAGAAAAAAATTACTGAAGAAGATGAGACATATATTTTTAACCAGAAAAGCATTGTTTTGACCGGAAATTCGGAATCGGAAGGTATTCTGAACGATTGGATTAAAGAGATAACAGAAAAAGAATTTGCGGGTAAAGTAAGGCTGGCATCTTTTTTACAAAATCAAGAGAAGAAAACAGGGGTGTTTACGTTGGAGATTGATTTGAAATAAGAATGAAAAAGAAATTTACATACGCGCAAAAAACAAAACTACTGATAGTAGTGGCGATTGTAATGGTATGGATCTCATGGTCGTTTGGTTTTAAAAAAACTTTACATGCAATTTCAGCATGCGAGGAACTCGAATCAAAATCAGAAACAGCA
>CBIHPU010000368.1:0-4533 GCA_966211935.1 uncultured bacterium
AAAAAGATCTGTCACAAGCCGAAGGTTTTCTCCGTTTAAGATGAGCAGACAACCTGTTATCACAAGGCATACCCAATAAGCCGGAAATAAACGCGAAAATCTGCCCACAACGAAATCTTTCCAGCTCTGTGTTTTTTCCAGACTCATCAGAATTACAAAACCGCTAATTATAAAAAACAGATCCACACCCGTAATTGCATATCTTAAAATACGTGGCGCGTTTTCCTGCAGCATGGTATAATGAAATGCAAGTACTACAACGCAGGCAATTCCGCGCAGTGCGTCGAGCTCTAGAAAACGTCCGGCAGTCTTAACAGAGGTAATTTTATCCTGCATCCACTTGTAAAAGTAGAAATTAAAAATAAGCATTTCTACTTGAAGCAGGATCCAATCAGGTTGGATTTGTTAATCTGTAATGAGGATCTTGCCCTTAGCGTGGATTTTATCCTTTTCTGCAATTTGTATAAAATACAAACCGGCGGTAAGTCCGCTTCGGTTGAACTGAAAAGTTTTTCCGCTTACTCGCTCTGTCCTCACAATTTGCCCCACAGAGTTTGTGACAGTAAGATTCGCATCAGTTAAAACATGGTCAGCTGAAATCATGGCCTCTGTAGAAACCGGATTTGGAAAAATTGAAAATTGTGATACTTCGTCTTTTTCTTTTATTCCCAGGCAGGCAAGAGCGCAATTCTGTTGTGATGTAATTCCATTTCCAGATGAAATTAAATTTTGAAATTGTGTCGCTGCCTGGCAATCCCCCTTCAAGTGAAAATCCAGCCAGGGAATTAGTACATCTATTAAAATAGTTTGCTGTAGCGCGGGCGTAATAGTCGCTTGCGGCTGACAAGTTCCTTCTCCAAAATAACAATTCACATTATAGTTCGCGAACTGGCAATGACTTCCGCCGGTAATACTTATAAATGTTTTGCAAACCGAAGCAAGTGAATCGTACATCGGCACCTGGTGTTGGGCAGGCGGCGCTACACAATCGTTGGCGCCCGAGATTACAAGAGATGGAATTGTTATTCCTGCCGCGGCTGATATTGATGAAGGTGTCGTGTTGGCTGCCGCCAGTGAAATTTGTGTTGTGATGCTCGAATCATACTGCACCGCGAGAAATGAAGAACCTCCGCCCATTGAATGGCCCATAACAGAAGACGTTGACAACGACGATGTAGCGCCGAAAAAAGGCGAGCTGACATTCGTTCCCTCGGCTTTCATGGCTCCTACAAGAAATGCAAGGTCTTTACCGAATTCCAAATGCGAAGGAGAAAAGTTTCCTTCTGTTGTTGGAAATACTATTATGTAACCGTGAGGAACAATGCTGTCCCATACACTGTTGTATGCGCTGTACGCCATTACAAAACCATGACCAAATATTATAATCGGAAATTGTCCCGCCGCTACTGCCACATTATTTCCGGCAGTTGTTGCAGGATAATAAATCTCAGTTGTTATGCTTCTGTTACTTCGTGAAGCATCAGTAAAAGTTTTGGAAAGATGTCCAACCTGGTAAGTTTGTGCTTTGCAGGTGACCGAAATCAAAATAAGCAGCAGGATTTTTTTCATTCCTCAAATATAGAGCAACAACAAATCCTGTAGCGAAGCAGCCAAAGTTCAGAGTCAGTATTGAGGGTTTAACTCTCAAAATCCCGACTCACATTTTTGCAAATCTAGATGTCCAGATAATTCTGCCACCTTTGATAATTCTGCATTGATAAACTCCATTTGCAAGTGAAGCGATATTCAGTTGATCATTCCCGCTATGTAACATTTGGGAAAATATTTTTTGTCCGTTGATATTAAATATTTCAGCAGCGCAGCCCTCATGATCCTGAATATAAAGTGAAATATTTTCTGTTGCGGGATTTGGAATCAGTCTTACATTATTAATTGTATGCGTTGCGTTTATTTGCGTCGGCAACAATAGCGTGATGGGTCTTATCGCTTCGACACTGTCACCGTAAATATTCTTCACTGTAAGTTTCAGTAAATAATTTCCTGTAGTTAATCCTTGTGTATTCCAGTTAGCAAGTGTTGAGTGATGGAGTTCAATTAAAGAATCTTTTACAATGTTGATCCAGTTCGTGTCTCCCATAAGTTGATAATACAAGCTGTAATTGGCGAAATCTATCCACCCCGTTCCATTCGGAGCCCAATCTATCCACGCCGATCCAACAACAGGAACAACATAGTTAGTATAGGATGTGTCAGGCCCGTCAATTTTATCCATCCACACAGTTGCTGCCTCAAACATCTGCGGATCTCCTGTTGTTTCACTTTGTACGGAAATGAGCAAGCTGCTTCCAATTGCTTGCGGTGGTGCAAAAGGTTGCCAGCCATAGGCGAGAATAAAAATTCCGTTTCGTTCGCTTCGCGCATAGGTATATATTGTTGCACCGAATGAAATGATTCCGCTGCTGTCGGTTGCCCAGTAATAACCGCCGCTTCCGTCTAATAAAAAAGGAGTTGTTTGCGTAACGTTTGCATGCTGTTGCGTTCCAACTTCGCCAACCTGGCAACTGTCTAAATAAATTGCAGAACTGTCAAACACATAGAGGCTCCAGGTTTGAAGCGAAGTATTTACAAGCTGAAGATTTCTATCAGTGAGTGGGGCTGTGAAATTCGTATAGTTTGAATTATTATAAAGCCCTGAAACATTTGCAGTATCGTTGTAACGAAACCATGCGCCAATTGCGCGCAAGGTTGAATTGGAGATTGTGACATTAGTTCCATTCTCGGGCATCAGCGCCCACATTACATTTGTACATGTATCCGCGCTTACATTGTATTGTATACCATTGATTCCGCTTACGCTGTTATTGAAATCATAATTATTAACGTTGCTTCCGTTGGGAAAATTATAATTGATATTCCCTCCCATTGGAATGTGATGCCACAACAAAAGCGAGTCTGCGTTTACGAAAGTAGAACTGGAACTATCAATCAGAATATATTCTCCGGCAAGATTACATCCGTTAATATACAATGTTGGTTTGCTGAACACTCCGCAGGTGGTCCAGTCATTCTGATGTATATTAATCAGATTTACCTCTGCGGAATCGCTTATGAGCAGATTGTGAGACATGCCACTGTAATTCAACGAACAATTTTGCATCTGAACAAAACTGTTCTGAACAGCGAAAAGCGAACGCTGGTACATATACTGTTGCGGAAATGTAAGTGAAGAAGAATCTGCAATCAATTTTCCATCCTGTAAAAGATAAATGTCTCCGGTATCGATAACTGTCGCATTATCAAAGATCAGTACACCGTCGTTAATGACTATAATTGGTCCTGTGTTTGTCCAGTTACCAGTGATCAGCAATGTGTCATTTGGTGTAAAACCAACAATAATGGTATCTCCGTTTTGGATCCAGTTTGTAGAAGGAGGATTTATTTTCATGTTCTCCGCCAGCTCCAGAATTCTGTGAATGCTATGCGTATTGAGTGAAGAAGCCTTTTGTTTTGAACTATTCTGTTTATGCAACGGATAGTTTGAAATCGCTTTTTTGCTGAGGTTGTTAATTTCATTTTGCGGGAAATTTTTTTGCGCCGGCTGTGCAAATATGTAGTTACAGAAAAAAACTACCAGCAGAAACATTAGTGAATTTGTTTTCATGAAACAAAGTTTTCAAATTAATAACCTAATTTAAAAATTTTCCTGGAAGAGAACGTGCTGATCGTTTGGAAAGAACAAGCGACATTCCAGGCTTTTAAGGAAAACTAAAGTAATCCTGTTTAAGAAAACCTGCTTCTAACGAATTTCCGGCTAATGTTCAATAAAAATAATACGAAATATTTTTGACCTGTTTTGATGATAGTTGTCATCAAATACCTCATAATTTCCCTCTAGTTTTGTTAATTATTTCATTGGGAAGATGTTTTCTTCCCGTTAATCTGAAAACTATGGAATTCAAAACTATAATCGAACCATTCCGAATTAAAATGGTTGAACCGATCCGTACAACTACAAGAGAGGAGAGACAGGAATTTTTGAAAGCGGCTTCCTACAATCCTTTTTTGTTGGGCAGTGATCAGGTGCTTATTGATTTTCTTACTGACAGCGGAACGTCCGCAATGAGTTCTGATCAATGGGCCGGAATAATGAAGGGGGATGAATCTTATGCAGGAGCAAGCAGCTGGAAAAAAATGTATGATTCCATTTATGATTTAACGGGAATGCCTTTTGTTTTACCAACTCACCAGGGTAGGGCTGCAGAACGTATTCTTTATGGTCACCTTGGAGGCAAAGGAAAAACTTTTATCAGCAACACACATTTTGATACTACCAGAGCCAACATCGAATTTTCAGGCGCTGATGCAATTGATATTCCAATTAAGGAGGGAACACAGCCTTCTCTTGATTATCCGTTCAAAGGAAATATGGATGTTGAGCGATTGGAGCAACTGATCAAAGAAAAGGGCGCGAAGAATGTTGCTGGTGTAATACTGACTGTTACAAATAATAGTGGAGGAGGTCAACCGGTAAGTATGGAGAATACAATCCGCGTGAGTGAAGTTTGTAAAAAG
>CBIHPU010000369.1:0-4521 GCA_966211935.1 uncultured bacterium
GCCAGGTTGATTTCCTTAAACTGAAGGGATCATTCGATAATCCCGTTGACGCATATAATTATCTGCAGAAAGAATCAGTTGATCTGATATTTCTTGATGTGGAAATGCCGGAGATGACCGGACTTGAACTTGTGAAGAATCTGGAAAAACGACCAATTATTATCCTGATAACAGCAAAAAAAGATTACGCGGTAGAGGCTTTTGAATTGAAGGTTGCAGATTACCTGGTAAAACCCGTTACTCTTCCGCGTTTTATGGCGGCGGTAAATCGTGCCAAGGATGCCTTTGAGAAAGAACATAAGACCGTAGAAGGAGAAGGCACGCGCAGCAAAGAATATATTTTCGTCAGATCCAATTCTGTGCTTACAAAAATTAAAATCGCGGACATCATTTATGTTCAGGCTGCGGGTGATTATGTTAACATTTTTACAAAAAACAAAAGATATACTGTTCACATAACATTAAGAGGAATAGAAGAAAAATTACCACCCGAAAAATTTTACAGGTTGCACCGTTCTTATCTGGTTGCATTGGACCAGGTTGACGCTGTTGAAGAAGGAACCGCATATCTGGAAAAACACCCTTTGCCAATTGGCGAACAATTCAAAAAGGAGCTGCTTCGCAAACTGAACCTGATTTGATCTTCGAATGAAATTGAATTTCTCTTAACCACGTAGACATTGAGAAAGTACAGAGTTACAAGGAGATATTTCGCGACCATAGATTAAAAAGTATTTACAGTATAATTACTTTCCAAAAAATTCCAACAAGATTCGGGATTCGAATGAATTTGTAATTCATATATCCCTGATGAATTCGTATTCGTAGTTTTCAGCCACAGATAAAACGGATTTGCACCGATTTAATTATATTCTATGAAATTCGAATAAATTCGTAATTCGTAGATCCCTAATAAATTCGTAATTCTTAGTTTTCAGCCACTGATAAAACGGATTTGCACAGATTCCTTAACCTTTACAAGATTACCACAAGACACGGAGAAGCACAGCTTGTCACAGAGACACATTGTGCATCGCATCTGAATCTCAATTCTGCTTTCTTTTCAGCTTTCTGAAAATTCCAAACAAAGAAAATTTTCTGGTTTTATTGCCATTAATATGTTGCCGGGAAACATCCTGATGTATCCTGTTGATGGTTTCTGTTGCGGCTGTCACTCTTATTTTCTGAGTAGTTCCTGCCGTGATATGCAATCCAAAATCAACCGGGTAAAATTCTAAAGAAAAACTTATGCGTGCGGGAAAGCCATAAGCGTCACGCGGATTCGATTCGAGACTAATCAGTTTCTGTAATTCAAAATTTAAAGTATAGCTACGCGTAATTCCATTAATTGTCAGATAACCCGGCATAGAATAAATTGTGTAATCATACTCACTATCGTAAGCTGATAAATTGGAAACCGGAAATTTCCCTGTGAATTTCAAATCTATTCTGTGTTTTGCCGCTATGGCTGAATCATCATCATGCAATGTCAGCAATGGCCCCAATGAAACTACCAGTAAAAAATCATTGTTGTCCTCGTCCAATGTCATGACCCCGTTGCTTTTAGCTTTTTCGTATACCGTGTCATGAACAAGACTGGATAAATCAATTACAGAAGAAATAAAATCCTGCGCGTGCAATTTGAACTGCAGAGTAAGGATTACTAAACTTATCAATATCTTTTTTGTCATTCAGCATAATTAAAAAAAGGGCCGCACAAATTGCACGGCCCTCTCAAACATCACTACTTCTGCAACACAATTTTTTCTCTCAACAGCTTATCTCCCGAACGGATCTCAACAAAATAAATCCCTTTTTCAAACCGGCTAAGATCGAACGAAACAAGCGACGAAGAAATATCTTTTCGTCTGTCTATCGTTTGTCCCATGCAATTATACACTGCCGCTTCCACGTTCTCATCAGAGAAACCTTTCAGGTCAACAGTAAAAATTCCGGACGCTGGATTTGGATATATGATCACGTCATTGTATTTATTCATCACCATTGGCATTCCTAATCCAACCTGCGAAATGCGGGTTAAAAATATATCTGTTCTGTCATAACCCTCAACCGAATGCGTTCCAAAAGTTCCTCCGTTCAATAATGCGCCGGCCGCGTATACTGCACCGGAAGAATGCGCTGCAATGGTGCAACCAGATTCGTATCCCAGATCTTCGAGAGAATCCTCTTGTCCGCCAACAGCAAGCGCCCACAGAAAATCTCCTGCATTATTTAAAGCCGCTACATAAATATCTGAACTGTCTGCTGCATAAACTGTATTTTCCCCGAATACAGCGGATACGCCAAACTGACCGGTGATATATACATTGTTCCCATCACAACCAATCGCTCTCGCTCTGTCTATTGCATCTCCGCCAGCCTGGCGAACCCATTGTATGTTTCCCCCATTGTCATAACAAGCCACAAAAACGTTCGCTTCGCCCGTTGTAGTCATTGAAATATTATCAAACATAGCATTAGCATTAAACTCACCCGCAACGTAGATCTTGCCTGAATTATCAATCTCAACACCCCAGCCTACTTCGTCGTAATCGCTTCCCGCCTGTTTTGCCCAAACCACGTTACCATTTGGATCATATTTCACCAAAAACATATCGTAATAACCATTTGGACTATTCAATGTAGTAGTACCGAAAGTTATTGACTGGGAAAATAAACCGGTAATATAAATATTACCCTGTGCGTCGCATTTAATTGATTTGGCTTCATCGCGCTCGCTGCTTCCCGCATTCCGAACCCAAAGGCAATTACCATTATTATCATATTTGGCAATAAACACATCGTTCTTGCCTTCACCAAGGATCAAATGATTATCAAAAAAAGCGGAGTCGTTAAAAAATCCGGCGATGTTAATATTGCCGCGTCCGTCAGTTGCGCTACCCAGCGCTTTTTCATTCTGAAAAGCACCGGCCCGTTTTGCCCAGATCACCTGTCCGTTCAGGTCATACTTCGCTACAAAAATATCATTGTAGCCATTACACTCAAGAACAATGGACGAATTTGAAAAATAAACATCAACACCATAACCTTCAATCTCTCCTCCAACATAAAGGAAATTATTATCTGTTGTAATGCAGGTTCCGTAATCTCCCAAAACACCACCAGCAGTTGTAGCCCATTCAAGATCTCCCTGCGAATTATATTTTGTTACGAAAATATCGTGATTGCCAATGCAGCCAACAGTTGTATCGCCGAATTTTGAATCCAACTCATACTTACCCGTCATATACACGTTTCCTGAATTATCGGTCGTTACGCCATATCCATAATCATATGCCCACAACCCTTCTGCTTTTGCCCAGTCAAATGTCTGCGACCAGGCGTTGATGAAGAGCAAACAAAACACGTTCACCAACAAGTACTCTTTTCTCATAGGATATTTTTTTAGTTAACAATTTTTGAATTAAACAAATAAAACATGAAAGCAAAATTATTGTTACAACGAAGCAGACAGTCATTCTTTTCGATAACAGCTAAAATTAAATAGCCACAAAAGAAATTATTGAGAGTGTAACGCAATTAAAAAAAGCCAGTGAGAAAAATCACGTCAACAATAACTTTCTGTCAGCCGCGTTGCAAGACGCGCAATTTATCCATGTTCAGCTATACGTTACAGGCGGATAACGAATAGCAAAAAGAAAAAAACAAAGTCGATTTAATTTTGACGATTGAAGGAGATTTGGAGGGGAGATGGAAAAGTTCGTTGAAAAAAGAGCGGAGAACTCTTTTTATGGCCCGGAACACGGCAAAAGCAGAAATGAAAAAATAGTTTTTATTGAAAATTCAAGCGCCAGGCAATTTGAAAAGCTGCCCGGAGTGAAATTCAATAACAAGCAGTTTTATGATTTTAAAAATGTTCATTATGTCAGCCACTGCGGTATGGCAAAATTAATAGAACATGTAAAATCGTTATTGCAAAACAGTACAGAAATACAATTTGTAAATGTAAGTGAAGAGATAAAAGATAGAATACGCTCGGTTGGCCTGGACCACGTTATTCGTTGCAATTAACAAGGATTGTGCATGGGGAAAAAGTTTTACTTCGAAAAGTTCGAGCAACGTAAACCATATCCAAGTATAGCGGATAGCAGACCGAGAACATTTTTATTTCAGTTCTCCGGCATCCTTACTATTTTTCTCGGTCTCGCTTACCTGCACTGGAGGTGGAGATACTCCATCAACTACGACGCGCTTTGGTTCGCAATACCTCTTGTAGTTGCCGAAACGCTCAGTTTCATAAGTACTATCCTTGTTATCATAAATTTCTGGGATTATAAAAAAACTACGATCACCGCTCCTGTACATTATTTATCTGAAATTGAGAACCTGCACGGAAGACCGGACCGGCCGATCTCGATAGATGTTTTTATCGCAACATACAATGAGGATGTTGATCTGGTTCGATTCAGCATAAGGGACGCGAAAAACATGAGGTACCCACATGACGATGTTCCCCTTAAAATTTACGTATTGGATGACGGACGCCGTGACGGACGAGAT
>CBIHPU010000370.1:0-4520 GCA_966211935.1 uncultured bacterium
GTCGTTTTGCTATAACGCTTTGAAGACTGATTTCAGTTAATTTAAGACTGCTGGCATATGCCTGCTCTCCTTTTTCAACCGCTGCCTGAATACGTCCGCGTTTTAGATCGCATTGTGCAAGGTTAAGATAAGCCTGCGATTCGAGGTCGGGAATATTGGCATTCTTCGCCTGGTCCAGAATAATATTAAAATATTTTTCCGCTTTGTCGAATTCTTTGAGCGCAGCATAGATCTTACCGAGAGAAGTAATGGACCAGTTCTCGTATGAAGAACCGGTGAGCTTTTTGTGAACTTCCCGCGCTTCTTCGTGATACTGTATGGCCTCTGTGAATTTCTGCTCAACCCGTTTAATGTCGCCGAGTGAATTGAGCGAGAAAACTAATAGTGAAATGTTTTGCGTGCGATAAGCATATTCTTTCGCTTTTTCGAAGCAGGAGGCTGCTTTTTCTATTTCACCCAGCGCATAATAGATCTTTCCTGCTTCTGAAAGATACGTTATGTAATTTACACTGTCGGCGGTTCTGTCGGAAAGGATTATCGCGTGGTTGTAATTGATTATGCCATTAGCGTAATCCGAGTGCTTTACATAATATCTTCCCAGACCTCTGTACAGCGCGGCAAGATCCTGCAAATTCCCATTTGATTTTTTGACTGATTCTATTCCCGCCTTAAAATACCATAGAGCCGAATCAGAATTCATCTCACGTTCAAAATATTCTGATAATTTTCGAAATGACAATAAGGCAAAATGGAATTTCGCACTGTCATCACTGCACTCGGCAATTACATGATGAAAAATTTTGTTGCGGATGGCTGGGATTTCCTCTGCTACTTTAATCAGATAGTTGAACCTGGCAGTGTCAGTAGTAAGTTGATTGAAAAACACGTGTCGTTCCGGGAACGAGTCGCGAAGCAGCGAAGGGGCTTTAGTGAGTGTACCTGAATTCTTCCCGGCTAAACGCTGAGTATCGTCAATGCACGAACAAGGTAGAATCAGCAAGGATACTGCTAATACTAGTGAATGTAAAACATTTTTTGAAGTCAGGAAATGCATTTAATGAACAAGGTTACTGCAAATGTAAACCTTATTCTTGTTATGGACTAACTTGTTGGATCGCTACTTGCGGCAGGGAAACAGCCGTAAAATCTCATACGTGGTTACTGCTGTGCTTAATCCGCTTTTTGTGTCGGGAAAATGGCTAATCTCTCAAAGTAAAATTTATTGGCATTTGAAACCAGACCGGAACTTTTTTCCCTTTGTTCATCCCAGGTATAAATTTTAATTTCTTAAAAACCCGTATCGCTTCTTTATCGCACGCTGGACAATTTGGTACTCCCCGTGCAATTTCAATTTTTGTAACCAGGCCGTTTGTATCGACAACAAATTTGTAAAAACCTTTTCCTGTTATTCCGGCTTTTCTTGCTTTTTTCGGATATTTAATATTCTTCCCGATAAATTCAAGGAGTGCCTGGTTGCCACTTGGATATTCAGGCATCACATCAACGTACACAAAAGCCTCGTCTTTTTTATTTGATTTAGAGTCATTACGAGTTTTTAATGAGTCATTTGTCTGGGAAAAGGTAGTGAAGGAAGTAAAAAACAGAATTGTAAGTGCAGGAATGAATTTCATAACGAAAAAAATTTCTGTAAAAATAAAAAACCCTTCCGGCTCCGAAAGGGTTTTTACTAAGTTATTTTACACGCATTAGTTTTTAACTAATTTCTTTACAGAACGAGTCCCGTTTTCAAGTGTTATTGTAATAAAGTAAACACCTGGTTCTAACAATGACATATCAATCATTTGTTCGGCGTTTTTATTTGTGCAGTTTTTTATAAGACATATTTCTCCAAGAACATTATGAACCTGAATATTTGTGATCTTAATTTCTTCTGAGGTTATGTAAAGTTGATCGTGTGCAGGATTTGGAAAGATACTGACTGTTGCCGGAATTAATTCATTCACTGATGTAGCAACCATTTGTTGTCCCCTTACATTAGATCGTGATGTATTGATGATCCCTCTCGTCGGATCACAGGATATGGTCCAGTCTGTATAAACACGCCAGCTTGCCGTTGCCTGAAAAGTGGCATACTGCGGATCAGTGTAAGCGGTTGAAGAAGCGCTTAATGTCTGTATTGGCACCCAAGTTCCGTTTGACAAATCATCACGATAGAATTTATAATTGATCAGCACAGGAACCGGTTGCGTTTGTCCTTCAATCTGGTAATGGTTCCATGAGAAATTTCCGCTGCTATTCTGAAAAAACATTGTTTGATGATAAGGACTCATCGGACCAATATTTCCACAGGTGTCCATAATGGAAATTTTATATCTCCAGCTTGTAACATTTGGATCTCCATTTGCAGCATATAATGTTCTTAATGTGTCAATAAAAAGACTGGCGGAATCAAATGGAACTTTTCCGATAAGTGCAAAGTTGTTATTGGCTGTATCGCGATATACGAGGAAAGTATCCGCGCTGGTGAGTGAAGATTTATCCCAGTAAATAATATTATTTTGAGAGATGCTGTCAACAGTAACCATGCATATTCCCGGATTAATCACTGTGTCTTCAACAACTGTGATTGTATTGCTGGGCTGGCTTTGGCAACCGAACGCATCTGTAATCTGTACGTAGTAATTTCCGCTTTGTGAGGCTGTAATGGTTTGTGTTGTGGCTCCGTTGCTCCATATATAACTCACAGAAGAGTTTGCCGACAACTGAACAGACCCTCCATTGCAGAATGATGTTGGACCGTTGGCAGTAATGGTTGCCGTTGGCAGAGGAAATACACTTATATTTTTTGTGGTGGAATCAAAAGCTGTTCCGTTACCTGCAACAAGTTTAATTGTATAGGCTCCTATATTGGCAAAAGTAATAGTTGTTGATGCAGCGGTTGGATTGGCAATGGTTACACCAGTTGAAGGATTTACTGACCATAACCAGGATGTAGGAAAATTTGTAGTTGTGTCCGTTACGGTTAAAGCATTTCCAGCTCCGCAAACGTTGGGTGATGATGTTGTAAATCCGGCATCGGGAGGCAGATTTCCGTTTATTCTGCAAATGCGGTTTCTTGTTGTACCATTGTAACCGGTGAATGATCCATTAACTAAAATCTTTCCATCAGGCAAAAGATGATTGGCAGGCGCATAGGATGTGAATCCTGTTCCGGTATTGAATGTAGCGTCAACACTTCCGTTTGCATTCAAACGTACAATTCGGTTTGCCGTTACTCCATTCCACAATGTAAATTCACCGGTTAAAATAATTTTTCCATCGGGTTGAACAGAAATTGCATAAACATTTGGAGCAGGGCCACCCGCACCGGTCCCGGGATTAAAAGTATTATCGAAAGTACCATTACTGTTTATTCTTGCTATTCCCGGAGCAGGATTTCCATCATAATAAGTGAACATACCGCCAACCAGCATTTGACCGTTAGGGAGTAATTTGATGCATTGCACCATTGCATCAGTACCAGTACCTGGAGTAAAAGTTGCGTCTAGCGCGCCGGTAGAATCAAGACGTGCAATATAGTTTAGCAGCGTGCCATTGAATTGCGTGAAGCTGCCACCTATTACGATTTTTCCATTTGGAAGCAGCTCCAGTCCATAAATCTGTGCATTTGCGCCTGTTCCTGTGTTGGTAGTAAATCCAGCGTCCAGAGATCCGTTTGTGTTTAGTCTTGCTATATATTTTGCGGATACTCCGTTGTAGGAGGTAAAAAGACCTCCAACCAATATTTTTCCATTTGGCTGAATAGCAAGTCCATAATGACCATATGCTCCCCCATTAAATCCAGTACCAACAGTAAATGTGGCATCCAGCGTTCCATTTGTATCTATTCGCGCTATTCCCCGTCGCGCAACCCCATTATAAAAGTTAAACATCCCACTAATAATGATTTTTTCATCAGAAGGTTGGATGGCAACAGCATGTACTGTGTTGTCTGCTCCGGTACCCGGATTGAAAGTTGCGATATTGGCGCCATTAACAGTTGCCATTGCTATACGTGTGCGGGATGCGCCTGCATATTGTGAAAAATCACCGCCCAGTACTATTCTACCATTTGGAAAAATTGCAGTTGATCTTACTGTTTGATTCGCGCCCGCCGCGGGATTGAATGTGAGGTCAATTGAGCCTGGTTGTGCAATTACAGCTAGTGCTAATCCGTTTAATAAAAGTAAACAAGCAAAAAAGTTTTTCATTTTAAATTCGCTTTGGGTTGAATAATCAGCTTTTAAATTTGTTCGGTAATATGAACAAATTTAAAATTTATAAGCAGCTGACTATATCGTTTGCCCTCTATTTGGTCCATTATAGTACGTAACTGATCGAGTTAATTTCGGTCAAAAGGGTTTTGATTTAAATAAATAACAAAAAACCCCTCTCATTTCTGAAAAGGGTTTCAATAATTGTGTGGGTTTTTTGTCAAACCGAGCGTAGTCGTTTAAAAGTCAAACCGAGCGCAGTCGTTTAAAAGTCAAACCGAGTGCAGTCGTTTAAATGTCAAACCG
>CBIHPU010000371.1:0-4511 GCA_966211935.1 uncultured bacterium
ACATTATTGTTTTGGGCAGATAGCGACAATGTTGGATTCGGATTAATTGAAATATTAACTGACGCGGTATCCTTGCAACCCGTTGTATTGTTCGTGGCTAGAACAGTTACTGTTCCGCTCGTGTTTACAATTGTCGAGACTCCGTTTGTTCCCGTACTCCAGTTGTATGTATAAGTTCCTGCAGGCGACGCAGACGCGTTGAGTGTTGAGGAGGTACCCTGGCAAAAAGAAAACATACCGGATATTGAGGCAACAGGAACTGGCGCATAGTTGAGGTTGAATGAATTTTGCGCCGTACAGCCATTAATGGTTACAGTAACAGAATAAACGCCAGGGGTAGCTGTTTGAATGCTTTGTCCGCTCCCAAGGTTTGGACTCCATACATAAGTCCCTCCGGAAATTGATGCGGTTAAAGTTGAAGTATCGCCTGGACATAAGTTTGACGGACTGGATGAAATTGTAACAGTAGGATTGGTTGCAGAAACAGTAACCGTTGAAGTTCCGGTACAACCCACCGTATCTGTAACCGTCACCGTATATGTTCCAGCTAAAACGTTAGTTATCGTATCGTTTGTTTGTCCGCCCGGACTCCAGCTGATGCTAGTATACGGACCCGCGTCTGCCGTATCGGGAGTTACATACAAAGTTGTTCCGGAACTGTTGCAATATGACAGAGTACCGCTGATTGACGGGTTAGGCTCTGGATAAATTACCGCATTGGCAAAAGATGTTTTATAACAACCGCTATCACTTACGGTAACAAAATATTGCCCAGGCGTTGTAGTGTTGAAGCTGCAGGCGGTAGAACCATTGCTCCAGACATAACTATCATAAGCACTGCAGTTTGTTAATGAAAGAGTAGGGTTGGATGAGGCGCAAGGTGGAGTTGGACTTAAGGTTACCACAGGGTCAGGGATAGGATTATTGACAATCTCGATAACATAACTCACAGTTGTGCTTAGTGCAGGTGTTCCATTGTCCGTAGCAGTTATTGTAATAGTGTGAAATCCGGCCAGTGCAGGCGAACCGATAACCATAAAATCAATTTGACCAGTAATGCCGCCGGTATTGTTCAAGATCGAAAAGTTGCTTCCAAGGGTTGGCGCGCTTGCAGTTATTGTTACGTTTTGCGTGTTTTCGGGCGCAAGGAAAATTGAATTGAGCACCAGAGTGTCGTTGTATCCGCAGATTGTTATTGTATCTCCGCAAGAGCTGTTTGTGGTTGACAGAGGAGGAAGGTTTGTGGATGAACCGCAGGCGTCGAAGAAAAAGCTTTTATTATCCAGCCAGTCAACGCCATTATTTGCATATGGTCCAATATATGCTGTTCCCGGAGCGTCAAATCTCCCAATCTGAATAAAATTTGTTCCATTTCCTTTGTTCAAACCAACCGTTGCCGGCGTACCACCAAAACCGTTAACTCCGCCGGACGCATCTCCCGTTGTCCAGTCCATATCGCCATAGCAAAATGCAATATTTTTCCCTCCGGGAAGAATAGGATCAAGTCCATCGGTAATAATGAGTTGAAAATCATTGTAAAGCAAACTGTGAAAGGGATCTGTTCCATCATAATAATCCACCACACTCCATTTTACAATCATATGAGTTGGAGTAACCTTATAATAAACTAAACCACTTGATGTATTTCTGGTGTCTACGTCCGCCCAGAAAGGCGCTATCATTTTATCTGAGCTATTGGGGAATCCAGTTGAACTATACACTGGTGAGCTGTTAACAAAAGTGATGTTTCCATTATTGTTTATATATACAGAGTTATAATTTGTTCCATAAAAACAAAACTGGAAAGGAATTAGAATTGCATTTGTTGAACCATCGTCGTTTCTGTATTGAGGAGGGGAACCAATAGTAAAAGGTGCTATTGTAAATGAAGCATCCAGCGGAACCATACAGTTACAACCACCTGAAGAATCAGGTGTTGGCAGAGAAGGAATTATCTTGGAGACAACCGGATCGCTTTCGTTGAATTCACTTTTGAATTTGTAAGTCACAGTTGGATCAAGCTTTCCTGAAGCCTTGAGTTTGTCATAATCCTTACTGTTGATTGGGGTGATTATCTGCTGTGCCTGGCCTAAAATGGCACTGAAAACGAATAGTAGTAGAAGTCTTTTCATCATAGTTTGGTTATGAAGAGTAACACATAAAGGTAACAAAAATGAAGAGTGAAATTTCGCCTGAAAACGAGTGGATTTCCTTCGTACAAAACAAAAAAAAGATCCCGGAATCAACGGGATCTTTAAGGATTTACGATCAATGATTAATAATGACCTTTGAACTTGATTCCTTCTTCGATCTTTTTAAGAGCAGCGATGTAGGCACCGATACGCATGGTTGTTTTGTAATCGTGCGCGTTTTGCCAAACATTATTAAATGCAACTTCCATGCTGTGGTCATGTTTGCGGTTCACTTCGTCTTCTGTCCAATAATGACCGTATTTGTTCTGTACCCACTCAAAATAAGAAACGGTAACACCGCCTCCGTTTGCAAGGATATCCGGAACAACAACAATATTTTTCTCTCTTAAAATATCATCCGCTTCAGGTGTTGTTGGTCCGTTGGCGCCTTCCACAATAAGTTTTGCCTGAATACGAGGAGCAATCTCTTCTGTAATTACATTCTGAATTGCAGCCGGAACAAGTACATCACATTTGCCTGTGAGCAATTCCTCATTGGAGATCTCACTTCCGCCTTTAAATCCTTTCAGAACGCGGTTGTTCTTAGCTACGAAATCAAGTGCCGCGGCAACATCAATTCCATTTGAATTATAGAATGCTGCTGTGTGATCTGAAATGGCAACTATTTTAATACCCTGCTCGGCAATTAAACGTGCAGCGTGTGCTCCAACGTTTCCAAATCCCTGGATTGCTGCAGTGGCTTTCTTTGGATCAAGATTAATTTTCTTTAGTGCGGCTAGCGTTGCAACCATTACACCGCGACCTGTTGCAGCCTCTCTCCCAAGAGAACCGCCAAGTACAACTGGTTTTCCGGTAACAACACCAGGTGAATCCTGACGGTGAATTTTGTTGTATTCGTCAAGTAGCCACGCCATTTCGCGTCCGCCTGTTCCCATATCAGGAGCAGGAATATCTTTATTCACGCCAAACACATCCGCCATTGCTTTTGTGTATGCGCGTGTTAATCGCTCAATCTCGCCTGCGCTGAGTTTGCGCGGGTCACATTTTACTCCGCCCTTACCACCACCATAAGGCAGGTGCGCTACTGCGCATTTAAAACTCATCCACGCTGCCAATGCTTTTACTTCATCACTGTTAACATCCATTGCGTAACGGATGCCGCCTTTTGAGGGGCCCAGTGTTGTGTTGTGAACGCAACGGTAGCCTTCAAATACTTCTACCTTTCCGTTATCCATCATAACGTAAAGGCTTACTTTTACTTCGCGTTGTGGGTTTCTTAAAATCTTTGCTACATCTTCCGAAAGGTTCATCAGCTTTGCAGCTTTGTCTAACCTTGCAAGCACCGCTTCAAACATGCTATCTTGTTCGTGAGGTACCGTAGTTGGGTGCGGATTCGCCATAATAAGCTAGTTAATAGTTTATGGAGGGCAAAGGTAAAAATTTATTCAGACCTCTGTTGCTAATTAGATAAAACCTTTGTTTTAAGTTATTTATCTTGGAAAAATATGCATCAAACGGGGTTTGTCTGTTCGTTTTTACATTGACGTTCTAACATGAATCTTTGTGTCTGTCAATTGCATTGAACCTTATTTCATAAAATATTCTTTTTTCCTCATAAAGCTGATGTCCGAACGGTAACTTTGCAGCGTGAAAAATCAAACAATTACCATTTTAATCTGTGTTCTGGCCATAGCTGGATTCACGGGCCTGTATTTTTATAATTCTTCGAAAAATATTCCAATCCGTTATTTGCCTTTTTATGGAAAAATGCAGAATGCGGCCGGCGACACTGTTTATCATGCCATTCCCGATTTTGAATTTACGAACCAGGATGGCAAAAAAATAACTAAGTCAACTTTCAGAGAAAAAATCTTTGTTACAGACTATTTTTTTACAACCTGCGGAAGCATATGTCCCGTTATGAAAAAGCAAATGCACCGCGTATACAAACACTTTCAAAATGACGCTGATATTGTTTTTCTGTCTCACACCGTGGATCCGGAACACGATACTGTTGAGGTGCTGCGGGAGTTTTTCAAACAATTTGATGCGAAGCCTGACAGATGGTATTTTGTAACAGGAAATAAAAAAGATCTGTATGATATGGCGCGGGCCGGTTATCTTTTGGATGACGGTAAGGGAGATGGTGGTCATGAAGATTTTATTCACACTCAGAATTTTGCACTGGTAGACAGGGAATATCATATCAGGGGATACTATGATGGTACAGATTCAGTTGAGATAAACAGACTGATCAAGGAAATAGCACTACTGAAGCAGGAATACAACGAAGTGAAATGAAAAAAGTAAGAATTTTATTTGTTTTACTCCTTGAATTGTCTGAGTATATCGCGTCGT